>CAZBPF010000070.1:0-3387 GCA_964493745.1 uncultured Gammaproteobacteria bacterium | reverse complement strand
TCCAAACTTTAGATTATCTTTTCCGTTTGATAACCCCATGAAGTTCGGAGAGCCGTTCTTCTATCCTAACTTCTACGACCGTAGTGTTAAGGATAGAGATCGCAATTTTTGGTGATAAAGTTTTTTTATTAATTTTTTTTCTTCGTCAGTCAGCCCTTTTTTCTCAAAAGAAATTCCCTTTTTATCAAACAATTTTTTAAAACCATCAGCCATTGCCTTTTCAAGTTTTGAAATGCTAATTTTACCTAATTCATTTTCAAGGCAGGTAACTTTCTTTGGCGATTCTTTTAACAGCTTAGCTTTTTGTTTGTCGTCTAAATTAAGACAATCAATTAATTCTTTTAAATTATCTTCAATAATTATCGTTCCGTGTTGGAGAACAACCCCTTTTAACCGGGCCTGAGCATTACCGGAAATTTTTTTACTATTGACAATAATATCGTAAGGATTAGCGTTTAAATAACAAGCATCTTGCCTCTTATTTGTTTTTGACATTTTTTTAACAGCAGTTAAACCAATATTTTTTAATCCGAAAACTAGGCCGTCGGCTAAATAATTATAGGCATCAACAATTTTGGCAGGCAGTGAAGATTCAGATAAAACTAACGAATAAACCAAATCGTTTTTATGTAAAACAGCAGTGCCGCCGGTTATCCTTCTCACATAATCAAACTTTTTTTTGCCTATTTTATTAATATTAAAATTATCTATTTTCTGGTGACAGCCGATACTAATTGCCGGTGGTTTAAAAGTATAAAATCTTAGAGTCGGCGGGGCTTTTTTTTGAGAACATGAAACAGCAATTGCTTCGTCAATTGCCATCTGCATCGGACCATTTTCATCTATCCTCGGCAGTAATCTATACCTATCCATGTTAATCCTCAACTAATTCTATTGTCGTTGTCCGGCTGTCGATTAAATTATCTTCAACAAGTAGTTCGACAGTTATATCATAAGGACCAGGATAGACTCCACCGCATCCACTGGTGCAGGACGGTGCTTGGCTCTCAATTAATATTGTCGATTCTCCTTTCGGCAAATCGATTATTTTTTCCTCCTTAAGATAAGCAATTTGATGGGGCTGAATACCGGCAACTCTGATTTCGGCGTTTTTAATTTCGGTTTCTGCAAGTAAATTTATTTTCAGCTCAATTTCCTCATAAGAGCTATAGGTGGGCTTATCCGTATTAAATTCGGTGATTTTAACCTCCACTTGACGCAAGTCCTCAGTTTCCCGACCGGCGTCGGCTGATTTTTTCGCTGGCGCAGAATAAGTGTAAAGTAAATAGCCGGAATATACCGCCAAAAAAAACAACCCGACGGTTAGTAAAACTAAAATTCTGGTAATCTTTTTATTATTCATTATAAAAAACCTCTTTTGCCCGATAAGAGCTTCTAACCAGCGGTCCGGCTTCAACAGCTGAAAAACCAACGTCATAACCGGTCTTTTTTAATTCGGCAAACTCTTCGTCTTGATAATATTTTACTACATCAGCGTGATTTTGGCTCGGATTTAAATATTGACCGATAGTTAAAATGTCACAACCAGCTTTTTTTAAATCCCGCATTGTTTGAACTATCTGATTTTTTGTTTCACCAAGCCCGACAATTAAACCCGATTTGGTTTTTATTCTCCGGCTTGAATTTTTGACTCGTTCAAGCAGTTCAATCGACCGGTCATAATCACCTTCCGGTCTCATCAAAGGAAACAATTGTTTAACTACTTCAATATTATGATTAATTACTTCCGGATTCAAGTCAATTATTTTTTCCAGTGCCGGCCAACTTCCTTTTAAGTCGGATATCAAAAGTTCGATTTTACTTTCCGGTGATAATTTTCTAATTTCAATTACTGTTTTTATCCACTGGCCGGCCCCGCCGTCATCAAGATCATCCCTGGTTACTTGAGTAATAACCACATAGTCAAGACCAAGCTTTTTAACCACCTCGGCAATGCGCCGCGGCTCATCTTCATCAACTGGCTGCGGTTGTCCGCTTTGTAGACCGCAATAACGGCAGTTACGAGTGCAGACATGACCAAGAATCATTAAGGTGGCAGTTTTATCAGCAAAACAGTGATAGCGATTCGGGCAGTCAGCCGATAAACAAACTGTATTTAAATTGTGTTTATTTATTAAATTCAATGTCTCTAAATAAGCTTGTCTGTCAAGCTTGTCAATTTTAATATTTGAATTATTCATTTTTAAAAAACTCGATTTTTTTCCGGCATATTTCTGCTGTCACATTGACCGGCTCGTTTATCGGCGCTGAAGCCGGATTATAACCGGCTTCCAAATTAATTAAATCAGTTAAAGTCAGCTCTTTTTGGACGGCCAAAGAAATTAGATTTAATCTTCCGACCACTTCTTGGTCACCGATAATTTGGCCGCCAATAATTTTTTGGTCTGAATCAGCAATTATCTTAAGCTTAATCCGGCTGTCAGAGGGATAATACTTAGACCGGACACCGCCGGAATAAACAGCCGCTGTCGGCTTATGTCCTTGGGCAGACGCTTTTGCTTGCGTCAAGCCGACTGAACCAATAAACAGGTCACCAATTTTAGAAATAGTATTATTTAAAACCGGTAAACTTTTAACTTTTTGCCCTAAAATATTGTCGGCAACCACTCTTCCTTGTCGAACAGCAATTGTTCCGGTCTGGCCAGAAGACACGTTGTCACCACAGGCATAGATATCTTCATCCGAAGTCTGCAAATAATCATTGACTTCAATTGCCCGACCGCATTTCAAACCGGCTGATTCAGCTAAATCAATATTCGGTTTAATTCCGGCAGTTATAAAAAGTTTGTCAAATTGCAAACTTTGTTGATTAAAATAAACCTGATTATCTCCTATTTTCTCAACTCCAGCTTGAAAAAAGAATTTTATCCCTTTATCAGACAAACGGTCAACCAGTTGACGACTCATATCATCATCCAGTAAATTTGACAACGGATAACTTTTTGATTCCAAAATAATAACTTTTTCTTTTTTTTCCTGTAAAGCGGCGGCTAGTTCCAAACCAATAAAACCGGCCCCGATTATAATAGAACGACTGCCCGGTTTAATTTGGCGATTTATTTTTTGACCATCATCTATCGTTTTCAAATTAAAAAAATCAATTTTATCCAACCCGGTAATATTGGGAACCACCGGCTTGGCTCCGGTGGCCAAGACTAATTTATCATAAAAAACTTCTTCTTTATTGGCTGAACTTTCATAAACAACTTTTTTGTTTTCTTTATCAATTAAAACTACTTTGCTGTTCAACCGAAGATCAATTTGGTTGTCTTTGTAATCTTTTTTTTTAAAAATAAAAATATCATCAAATGATTTTATTTCCCCGGATAAAACATAAGGGAGAGCACACGGTGAATACTGAATATG
>CAZBPF010000069.1:0-3400 GCA_964493745.1 uncultured Gammaproteobacteria bacterium | reverse complement strand
GAAATATCTACTATTTGGTTTTGGTCGGTATAATTATGAATTACCGCTGAAATATTTAATTGATCGTCTTGACGGATTAAATTTGGCATAATTGGTCGGACAATTAAATCTTTGGTAACTGTAATTTCGGTTAACTCTTGGCCGACTTTGGTATCATTTGTTGAGCCAACTGCTTGAATTACCCAAGTAGTTAAATTATCAGGTAGTTTAAAACTAGTTTGTGTTTTACCGTTATTCCCGGTTTTAAGATTAGGATTCCAGTACGCTGTATCTTCAAATGCATCTCGGTAAGAACCGCCTTTTTCATTATGAACCCAAATGTTGTTAGCAAAAAATGTATTTGGTTTTTCTAAGTGAAGGTTATAAACATCAAATAGTCCCTTTTGCCATTCTAAGTTTTCAACTTCAATTAATTTCCCGGTACTGGAAATTAACTGATCACCGATTTGAAGTTTACCGGCTTCTTTCCAATGGTTATTGGCAAAGACTAAATGTTCAGGTGTCAGTTTTAAATCTTGATTAACAATTAAAATTCCGTTTATTTTCTCATGTTCCAAAAGGTCAATTACCTTAGCTTCAGTTATTTTATTGTCTTCATTTTTACTGATTACCGAATCACCGGGTTTTATTTCTGATATTGGTTTACTTTTACCGTCAGCCATTAAAACAAGTGTTTCAGCCGTAAAACAACCGCCGCCGCCTTCAGCACCAGATTTATTAATTCCCCGCAAAGAATGTGATTCCTGCGTATGGTTGTATCTTTCTTGCCAAAATTTTTCAAAAATATCCTTGGGATCAGTTGCCAATTCATAAATCGCTTTGTCTACCGCCCAGACAGCTAAATCAGCAGGTATTAAGTTGCCGGAAATATCCCTAGTTTCAATCGTTAAATTAACATTTTCTCCTGGGCCGTATGTTAAACTGTCAGGGGTTATTTTAATGTCTAGTCGCTGTTGTTCTGGAGAAACAATTAGCTCCTCTGATCCGGTATAGTAATCTCTACTCCCAAATCCTGAAGCGACCGCAAAAATATTTGGCATATCAGTTTCGTTAATCGGAATTTTGACGATAGTGGATTTGCCTTCTAGTCGGACCACTTGATATCGGTTTAATCTCTCCCGCTCAAAAGTTAATAGTACGTCCCTATTTTCTAAAACCGATTCTGTTGTTAACGTTAGCTGGGCAGTATCTCCTGGCAAATACTTTTCCTTGTCAGCAAAAATCTGGATATCATTATGCTTACCGTAAAAATAACTCGACGCATCTCGACTGCTAATCCAAAATTTAAAACTTTTCTTTATTAAATTTCCTTTACTGTCTTTAGCAGTTACATCTAAAATAAAATGGCCCGATTTTTGCGGTGTAAAACTAAAGCTAGCGCTGTTTTTATTATTTGTTTTAGCAGTCAGATCAGATAAATTTTCTGTTTCTTTTTGATAATCGGGGTATTTACTGTCCGGATTGTTCTTTTTTACCCAGTATTCTCGCCGAAGATCAGCAGTTAATTCAATTCCGGGGTTAAGCTGGCTGTTTAAGTTAGGGACTAAAGTTAACGGTAGGTTAATTTTCTCATTAACCTGAGAGTGATAATGGTAACTATCAGTTCGATAAATATTAAATTCACCGGCATAAATCAAAACATTCTTTCGATCAAAAACCGGATCCCCGGTTTCATCTTTAAACTCCGCTTCGATTGAATAAACATTATTCTTTCCTTCAAATTTACTAGGAATATAAGCTTTTAAGTTAACCTTTGCTTGTCCATTTTTATCAAACGTGGTTTCATTTTCTTCAATCGTTTGGCCGTAATACCAACCATATCGGTAGCGGTCGGATAATTGATACTTGTCTTTTGGTAAAAATTGAGGGTCATATAAATCATCGGCGGTGATTCGGTAAGACACATTTTCTTCAGTCAACGGTTGGCCAAAAAAATAATTACCTGAAACTGTCATTTCAATATCGTCACCAGCAATATACTCCTGCTGGTCAGTTTCTAAATCAATAGTGTATTCTGGTTTCCGGTAATGCTCAACTAGAAATTCTGTTGTTGCATTACTGCTTCCAGGCCCGAACCAACCGGAACCAGTAACTGTTCCTGGGATTTCCACCGATAAAGTCAAAAAACCGGTTTTTATATTTTCTTCTAAACGGTATTCATCGTGAATGGTACCGGCTGAAGTAATTGGTAAATCTTTTTGATAATAAATAGTTTTGTCGTCACCCCATCCACTGTAAATAGTTACTGTTGCTATGCCGCTAGGAACACTGTAGCGGACATCATTATCATTACGTAAAACCGTTTTAAAATAAACCTTATCCCCCGGTTTATAAATAGGCCGGTCGGTGAAAATAAAATATCTGGCATGGTCTTTTTGGAAAAACTGATCCCATTTTCCACCCAAATTTAAGTAATTTAAGTTAATTGGAACAACACTAACTCCGTTATCTCTTTCGACCAACCCGATATCAGCGTCTTCAAGAAAAGGAGTTTTGGCAATGCCGTCTTGGTTGAAATCGGTGGAATACAATTCTTTTGCCTGGCCTAAAAAGCTGTACAGTTTTACCGTACCGGATTCGATTCTCTGCCCAGAGTTAAAATCTTCTCCCCAAAAAATAAATTCATTATCGCCTTCTTTAATAATAACTCCTGTTGATGACCTAACAATAATTCCAGTATGAATAGAATTATCTTTTCTCACTTGAATAACATAAATTCCTTGTTTATCTAAGGGCAAAGAAATAGTTCGGCCGCTAGTAACAATTTGCTCTTCTTCAGAACTAACCAGGTTAAGATCGGATACATCTATTTTTGGATTAATCTGATTATTTTCGTTATCATGAAGTAAATACTGAAAAAGTTCTTCTTTCCCGGCTTGGTAAAGGTTAACCTGAACCGGCCCATTATATTTAGAACTTTCAATGTTTACTTGGGGTTCATCTTCAGAACTAATCGCAATCAACCCCCCTCGGCTGTAACCTCCCTTATTTCTGTTAATGTAAAACAAGTATTCATCTTTGCCGTAAGCAGTTCCTTGATTTCTTCTTTGTCCAATAAATACAAAAGCCGCTGTGGATAATCCCAAGGCGAAAATAGAAATAAAAAAGAGGCGTTTTAAACAAAGTTTATTTTTTTTTTGAAGTCTTCGGTTAAACATACTTAGTAAAAAGTCTAACATATTGTTTACTTGCGATCAATTATTATTTGTGTTATTAATATAATAATGAAGGTTTTAGTTAAGATATCAATTATTTTATTAGTTTGCCTTTTTATCCCGACCTCGATTTTTGCTTCCGGGTTTAATTTAAAATCAATTGACGGGGTTAATACCGACGGTAAACTTTATTCTCAGTGGTATCACACCAGTTTACAGCCAACCTTTTCCGGTGAAGCTCCGGG
>CAZBPF010000068.1:0-3461 GCA_964493745.1 uncultured Gammaproteobacteria bacterium | reverse complement strand
ATTTTATTTCCCCGGATAAAACATAAGGGAGAGCACACGGTGAATACTGAATATGGCCTCCCTTTTCCAATATAATTATTTCTAAATTTTTATCTTTTTTCCTTAACTGCCAACCAACTTCACTGCCGGCCGTCCCTCCGCCGATAATAACAATTTTCATTTTTATTTTTCAAGAAAAAACTTTATTTTCTTCTATCAGTCTGATCATATCTTCGTAAGTTATCATTTCACCATTAATATTGTTTTTAACTCCTCTTAAATTTAAATCGTTCTCTAAAACTAAAATCTCCCCGCCTTTCTCCTTTAGTGCTGAAATAAACTTATTGTCATGGTTGTTGGCAAGAAAAACCCCGTCTTGAATAAGGACGACTTTATCTCCTTCCTCCATAAACCTTAACGTCCGTTGGCAATAGTCAAATTTGTTGGATTTTAATATAAATAGCATAGTTTTAAAAATTAATAATAACTTCCACTGATCTTGCTAAGTTCTTTATTTCTGTTGCGGATAAAATTTTCACCGGCGCTATTTCATTTTCTGAAACTTTTTTTTCGTTCAAACTATCTCTATCAACGAAAATCTTCAAACCAAACTCCTCCGCATAAGATAATCCTTCTTTCATACCCTTAGCCCCAATAATATCCGGGTTCTGCCCTCTAAGCAATGAAAAAACCCCGTCACCGCTAAAAACCAGTGAGGTGTCTAAATCCATACCAGCAAAAGCGATACCTGCCCGTAGTGCCTCAACCGGAAAAATCGTACCGAACGGTGTGCTATTAACGATTATTAAAACTTTTTTTGCCATATTTTTATAAATTTACGAATTTATCACACTCATTAACCATATCTGCCAAACCGGGTAACCCTTCCAATTCTCCCTGAGGCAAAAGTTGTTCTTTTTTTATGCCGCGAAACTGAACACAAACACCACAAATTTTTATTTCTGCGCCAAGTTTGGCCAATTCCTCCATCCTTTTGTATAAATTCCTTTCATTAGCCGGATTCAAATCTTTATTGGCAGCAATGACGCTGTCCACATAAAGAAATATTTTCACCTGATGTTTATTAGCTATCGCCGCCTTACTTAAATAATAAAGCGTATCAATATCTTGATAAGTATAAGGCGGCCGTGTAACCATTAGTCCTAATTTCATCGTTTATTAAATTTTATCATTTCTAATAAATAAAAAATACGCCATTGTCCAACCGCCCAAAATTATAAAAAGTCCCCCAACCAAGCTGGAAACTGCTAATTGAGGAACCCCGCTTAAAATATGGCCGATATTGCAACCATCAGCGACAATCGCCCCAAATCCCATCAATACCCCACCGGCAAATGATTGTATGGCCCTGTTTGCCTTTGGCAACCGAAATTTAAATTCACCAGCATAGTACGCGCCGGCAAATGCACCAATTAATAAACCAATCACTTCAAATGATCCCCAAGTCAAAAAATTCTTCCCGCTTAAGATTGATTTTACAATTGTTTCAAAACCCATAGTAATGCCAAGTGGGGAATTTCGACCAGATAAAGAAGAAAAAATAAATGCTAAAACTCCAGTTAAGCCGATAGTCAGACCAGCCATCTGCCATGACCAACCCTTTTTAAAAATATTTTTTATTAAGTTGCCACGCTTATCTTCTTTACTAGGAAGCTTTGTTTTGTTTCTCTTTTTTCCAAACAATAACCAAAAAATTAAAAAACAAAATAAGCTGACCCAAATTATATTCGGTACTCCGGTTATAGAACCTAAAGTCAATGGACCTAAATTATAGTTTTGAATACCAGCAGTCAAACCCGATAAAATTCCGTCCTTAGCCAGATAGGCCGTGCCAACAAACCCAAATAAAGCCAGCCAAGAACCTAGCATGCCTTCTCCCACCCGGTAAGCTGTTCCGCTGGCACAGCCGCCAGCCATTACCATTCCGATTCCGAAAACATAAGCCCCCAAAGGTACGGCTAAAAAATAAAACGATTTAGGATTGTAGCTTATCAATCCGAGAAAATTTAAGATATAAAATCCAATTAGTTGAACCGCTATAGCTAAACCCACCGCTTTCAGCAAGGTATAATCCTTGAATACTAGTGGGTCACGAAATGCTGAGTTCATGCAAAATCGACCGCGCTGCAAAGCAAAGCCGAAAAGAACCCCCACAATCAACCCGGTGATTATAGTTAAAACATTCAACATTTTTTAACCTTTAACTTGAATTATTATACGATGATCCGGACCATCATTTATTTTTTCCATTTTAATCACTTTGTGCCCTTCTTTTTCTGAATTGCGAGGGATCCTTTCTAAAGATAAGGGATAGTCGGTTAATACTTCCAAAACTTCTTCGGGGTTCATTTCTTTTAATTTTTTTCTGGTTTTAATATCCGGATATGGACATATTTCACCCCGAACATCAATGGTGGTTGTTATTTCAACATTTTTGTTTTCCTCTGACATATAAACCTCCTTTCTGTGTTAAAAATTTATTAAACTAACTCTGTAATTACAGTTTTGAAGCCGGATCAATACAACCGTATTCAATACAATCTTTAATATCGTTTTCCATATCCGACTCCATACTTTCAGTAAAACCAACTACCGGGTCTAAATCCCCAATAAATGTAGTCGGCACCCCTTGAGCTTGAATACCGTATGCCTCTGCCATTTCTTGAAACAGCTCGGCGTTATCCTTGTCCTTCCAGGTTTCATACATTTTCACTACTAGATCCGGATATTTTTGTTCCATCTCTTCCAAGAAAGGTTTTTGAACCGCACAATGCGGACAGCCGTCTCCCCAGAAAAAATAAACAACGGTTTTACCTGAACTATCAGCCTCACTCTCAGCTGAGACCGATTCACCAAGAGTAGTTGATTCGGCTGTCGTTTGATCCGGGGTCGGATTATCCTGCTGATGTTTATCACCAGAAAAGAATAATAATCCGCCGCCTAAAACTACCAAAACTACTAGGCCGAAATATATTACTTTTTTATTCATTTTATTTTACTCACCACCTTTTTGCATACCTTGGCTGACCCATTGGTCAGCTTGACTTGAATCTAATAATTTTTTGGTTTCTTCCGGATTTTCCAGCTTAACTTTTGCAATCCAACCCTCACCGTAAGGGTCTTTATTAATCATCGCCGGATTATCAAACAGCTCTTCATGCACTTCAATTATTTCTCCGGAAACAGGGGTCGATAGATGGCCGCTCCATTTAAGCGCTTCTAAAGTGACATAAGTATCTCCCCGGCTTAATTTTTCGCCCTTTTTAGGCAGTTTTATGAAAACAAATTCTTTTACTTTATCCGCCGCCGGTTTAATTACTCCCAGAATAGCGGTTTCACCTTCCACTTTTATCCAAGAATAATCTCGGTTATAACGTAAATCGTTTGGTAAATTATTTTCCGTCATTTTCTTTTTCCTCTTCATTAATTTTTAATTCATCTTGTGCAACCGTTCCAATTTC
>CAZBPF010000067.1:0-3817 GCA_964493745.1 uncultured Gammaproteobacteria bacterium | reverse complement strand
AAAGATGAGTTTTCGCTATTTGGGCCAACCCTGATTGACCATAGAAATATAGGTAAACAAACTGATTATCTTATTGAATACCGTGTCGGTATTCGCTCCCAAAAAGATGAAAAATCAAAAAGGAAATTTAGAGATAAATTTAGAAAGGATTTCGCTAAGAAATTTTTGGGTACAAACAAAAATTCTGAAATCGCGAAGTTGCTTAACAACCTGAAGGATTACGGCGACAACGCTATTCGTTATTTTAGATTAACGCGCTACTTGCACATCAGAGGCGGCGGATTTTATGTTGACTTAGAGCCAAGAAGAAGTATTGAGCTTGAAAAATTACTTGCAACTGATAACGCAGCTCCTTTGGAATTTGAAAGCGCCGATGCTTATATCGAATATCTCGCCGATCTTGAACAGCCCATTCTGCCCTGGGAGACAAAAACGGAGTTGCAAAAGATTGCGAATAATCTTGCAGGCGATGTCCAGTCATATATTGCTGATTTAGAATCAAAGCCAATAAAAATTCCAGCATTTAGTTTCCAAGAAACAAAAGTACTCGGTACACAAAAACTGAAAATCTATATTGAAGATTTGCGGGGTTATCGCAGGAAGCTTCAAGAATTAGAGATACATTTTGAATCACAAGACATTTCAAAAATTCAAGAATACATTGATGCCCTTAAAAATATTCATCAATCAGACAACAAAAAGAGTATTGAGCTTGAAAAATTAGCAACACTTGCCCTTAACGCTCTTAATGATGCGTTAGAAATTAAGCCGAATTATCCAGTAGGAGATGACAATGAGCCGACTTTTACCGCGCCTGCCAATAAACCTGACATAGAATGTTTTTACGAAAAGTTTAACTCTGTTTGTGAAGTTACAATGCTGACAGATCGTTCGCAATGGTATAACGAGGGCCAGCCTGTTATGCGCCACATACGTGCTTTTGAGGAAAGCTATCGGGATAAAGCGGTTTATGGTCTATTCATAGCCCCCAGGTTACATCAAGACACCATAGAAACATTTTGGATGGCTATTAAGTATGGCTATAAAGGAACGGCGCAAAAAATTGTTCCTCTTTCTATCTCGCAATTCATAAGGTTGTTAGAAATTCTTTTGGAAATCAGAAAGCAAGGCGGACGATTTACGCATGGCGAGCTTTCAAACCTATACGAAAAAATTCTCGGGTTAACAAAACAAGTTTCTCACTCTGAAGAATGGATTGAGCAGATACCAGAAACGATTACGGTGTGGAAAGAGACGATTTTAGCAAAACGATAAAAACTATGAAGCTGAATACTATTTATACCGGCGATTGCATAAAGATTCTGAAGGAAAAAGTTGACGATAAGTCAATAGATTTAATCTTCGCTGACCCTCCTTATAACTTATCTGGCAATGGTTTGAAATGGGAAGGCAATAAAACGGGGGGCGACTGGTTTATGGTTAATGAGAAATGGGACAAGATGACCGCGCCTGAATATATGCAGTTTACTAGAAAATGGATTGGCGCTTGTCATAAGGTCTTAAAAGACAACGGCTCAATTTATATTTCCTGCACCTACCATAATCTTTCGGAGGTTATGATTACCCTCAAACAATTGGATTTCAAAATTAACAATATCATTGTCTGGCAGAAAACGAACGCTATGCCAAATATGACTAAAAGACTTTTTACACACTCAACAGAATTTGTTGTTTGGGCTGTTAAGGGTAAAAAATGGATTTTTAACTACGAAGAATTGAAGAAAATCAATCCGGAGAAACAAAAAGATGGTTCCCCAAAACAGATGAGGGATGTTTGGTCAATGCCTTTGGTGCAAGGGAAAGAAAGGTTGCGCGGGGAAAATGGGCGTGCATTACACTCTACCCAAAAACCAGAGGAAATGCTTAAAAGAGTCATTATTGCCTCATCAAACAAAGGTGATGTTATTTTAGATCCATTTTTAGGTAGTGGAACAACAGTGGTTGTTGCAAAACGACTTGGAAGAAATTGGATTGGGATTGAAAAAAGTAAAAAGTATGTCGCGATGGCAAAGAACAGGATTGATAAGTCTAGTAAAGATAAATCATGAAAATAGCAAGCTTCAGCATAAAAAATTTTAAATCCGTCGGGGCAGACGGATTAGATTTTGATTTTTCTGAAAATTTTATTGCACTCATTGGAGAAAACAATGTCGGAAAGTCCTCCATAATGCAAGCTTTGGACTACTTCTTTTCTGGCACCAAAACAATTCCAACGAAATATTTTCATAATCTTAAAACAGAACAACAGAACGCAATTTCGATTGAAGTTAGGTTCGAAGATTTATCTGAAAGTGATAAAGAGCACCAAGCAATTAAAACTTACACTTCGTCTGATGGAGATGATAATGAATATTGGCTATTGCGAAAGCTTTATTACTACTCTGAAGACGGGAAAGCAAAATGCGACTACATCGCTGTGATAAATGGTGAGGAGAAGAAAAATCCAAGCGGTTTAACGCAAAATTGTGACGACTTATTTACGAATGAAAAGATGCAGAAAATCTTTGTTCCGGCTGTGCAGGAAATAGCCGAAGTTGTTGACGGCAAAAAGAAAACGCCATTCTCGCAAATTTTTCAGCTACTTCTATCGGAGGAATTACAGGAAACTGAACAATACAAAGCTCTTATTTCATCTCTCGGTTCGTATGCGGAACTTTTTAAGGAAGGGACCAAGCACTCGAAAGTGCAGGAAATTGAGGGCATGATTACAGAAAAGCTGAAGCGAATAATTAATGCCGCTGGATTGATTGATGTTGAGCTTCCAGCAGAAAAGCAACTACTACCAATTCCTACACTTGCGACAGATGACGGAAGACCTGTCCCGATTGCGCCGGCAGACCAAGGACACGGGCTTCAACGTTCTTTAATATTTGCACTTCTAGAACTTTATGCCGAGGCGATTAGCTCTCCGGAGAAAGAAATTGGGGTCACAAATCTATTGTTGATTGAGGAGCCCGAAATTTTTATGCACCCACAAATGGAAAAGAAAATAGCAAATGTTCTATATACTTTAGCTGAAAGTGGTCATGCCCAAGTCATATGCACAACCCATTCACCAATCATGATTCGCTTGGTGGAGAAACAGAAATCGTTGGTACGGCTGATAAGAAATGAAGAAAACAAACTAGAAGCAATCCAAGTTAAGGAGGATATATTCACAGGAGATCGTGAGGAGAAAAAGAAAACTCTGCAGATGGTCCTTAATTTTGACTCGTCCGTCAAAGAACTATTTTTTGCCAAGCGAGTGATCCTTTTGGAGGGCGATACAGAGTATATGACATTTCCGAGGGTTGCTGACTTGCTCGGCATATTTGAGACAACGGAAAGCAAGATAAAGAAGGATGACGTGACATTGATAAATTGCAGAGGTAAAAATAATATACCAATTTTTCAGGAAGTCCTAAATTATTTCAAAATTGATTATGGCATAATCCATGACCTAGAGGGACAAGATGCAACAGAAGGAAAAAACCAAGAGATATTAGAATTGCTCGGAAATGACGAAAATCGAAGAAAATATTTTAACCCGAAAATTGAAGACGTTTTAGGTATAGAAGAAGAAAGACCGAAGTGGTTGAAAGCATTGGAGAAAGTAGAGGAACTTAACGGCAGTGGTACGCTTGAAGAAAAACTGGGTGATTATGCAAGATTTATATATGGCATTTCTTAACCCACCCGCCACCCTTTCTAATTTGTAGCCCGTCCGCAAAAAAATCGGGCGAAGCCCGAAAGCAAGCGGGCAAAAAGAAAAAGAGATCCGCTATGAGAAAAAGTCAAGCGTTTTTCAAATTTCAGG
>CAZBPF010000066.1:2683-3817 GCA_964493745.1 uncultured Gammaproteobacteria bacterium | reverse complement strand
ACAAGAGTCGAAAAAAAGGCATTTCGGGGACAACTAATTATTATCTAATACGCTACGTATTGGGGCTAAGTGATAAATTGTATTAGCAACCTTTAGGTTGCACTCGAATACGCAGGGTAAACCCTGCTAATGCAAACAATGTAGAGGCGGACCGGTGTGTCCGCCCTGGTTGGCAATCTATGTTATTTCGAACCAGTCACTATTCAACAAACCATTTCTCTCCGTCGGAAACAATTTTTACCGTTCCGGCGGACTTGGTGGTCAGATAATCAATATTCTTTGCTCTCAGCCGTTCTAAAACTTCGTCAGCCGGATGTCCATATGAGTTTTCGCCGACGGAAATTACCGCCAGCCGAGGACCAACCGCCGAAAGCAATTCTTGACTGGTTGACGTTTTTGAACCGTGATGACCAATTTTTAAAACTTCCGCCGGCTGGATCTTCCGCCGCCAGACCAAAATTTTTTCTATTTCCGAATCGATATCGCCGGTTAAAAGGGCATCAAAATCACCAAAATTTAAATGCAAAACTATAGAACTATTATTTAAACTATCGGATTTATTTTTAAACTCCGGTTTCAAACATTTTTTATTTTGACCGGAAAAATTAGCTCGTATTAAATTTGACGCCTGAGAGTTATCCGGGAACGGAAAAAGCACTTCAAAATAAGCTTTACCCACACTAAATGACTCACCATCGACCATTACTTTTGAACAAACATTTTTATCAATCAATAATTTTTTAAACTGACCAAACTCCCAAGACCGCGAATTACTAAATCCGTTGTGCAGATAATTATCTATCCTATATCTTTTAACAATTTCTACTAATCCGCCGAAATGATCCTCGTCCGGATGAGTGTTGACAACCACCTCAATTGTTCTGTCCCAAAACGGCATTTGAGTGGAAAGACAAGAAAGGAGCCGGCCGGAATTTTTTGACAAACCGCCGTCGATCAAAACTTGTTTATTTTTGTAATTAACCAAAATCGCGTCACCCTGACCGACATCACAAAAAATCACCTCCAAATTATCATCGGGAAAAGAAAGAATTACCAAGATTAACAAGCCAAAAAATAATATCAAAAGGGAACCGATTATTCTATAATGCTTTTTTATCCGTTCCATCCGCATTA
>CAZBPF010000066.1:0-2583 GCA_964493745.1 uncultured Gammaproteobacteria bacterium | reverse complement strand
TTTAGAAGAAAACCCTTTCAAGCGCCCGACAAAAATAACCATATTAAATGGATCATCTAGTTTTTTTCTTATCTTATCAATAAAACTATCAATCGGTAAAGGTGAAACCCATAACGAGCGCTGTAAACTTTTAAAACCAACCTGTTCAAGCGAATAACGCAGTTTGTCCCTTAATTTCCTATCCTTCTCAGGAATATCAAAGTTAACTACTCGCCATTTTTCATCCCACGGTTTTGTAATTAAGCTATAAATACTTTTATCAGGTAAATCCAGAGAAAAGTCGGATGTTAATATTTTTTTCTGGCGCAAATACTTCCGGCTCTCCACTTTTGACTGCCGCGACACACCGGAATGGTGATAAACCCAGCTGGTACTTTTAAAATAATCGTCAAAAAAGATTAGAAAATCCTCAGCCAGGTATAAAATTTGAAGCAGACGACTTTTTTTAGCCATTTCTATCCTTCAAACTACCACTTTCTCCCCCAACTGTCAACTTTTGTTCACGATCGTATGAAAATAACTGCAATATTATCGGATGTTGCGACCCGGTAATTGTCAAGTTTTGTTCACGATCGTGGCAAAATGACTAACATATTATCGGATGTTGGCTAGAACTATTATTAGGTGTATTTCCTAATAATCCTAAAAAAGTCTAGCTTGTTTTTGATGTTTATTTTTCGTTTTTCCCCTTGTTGGATTAATGTGGAAAACTATAAAAATGAAACAATAATAGACAATTACCCCCCAAAAGGGCAGACTAAAACCAATTTCCGCCCAAGAAAACCTGCCAAACCACTCAATTAGCTGTACCGGAACCCAGATAAGTGGAAAAATAAAAATTAATAGCAACCTACCCAACCCAGGCCAAAACAGGCCGAGAAGGGCGCTAATTCCACCCCATGTTATTTTTGGTATAAAGGGGAGAACCAAACCATTAACCAGCGGAGATAAAACCGATAACCGGCCAAAATGATAGCTGATAATCGGCGCAACCAACAGCTGGGCAGACAATGTTTCGGCTAAATCACTGCCCACCCAAGGAATTTTTTTAAACTGTCCAAATAGGTTTCTGCCTAACATTAAACCCAATAAAGCGGCAAAACTTAACTGAAAACTTGGGTCAACTATTAAATCCGGTTTGAAAATTAACATCAGCCAAACAGTAAAAACCAGAGTTCTCCACTGATAAAACCTTCTACCGAAAAGCTGGGCTATAAAAACACAAGTAAGCACCAAACCAGCACGGATAATCGGCGGCTGCCAACCAACCAGTGAAACATAACACCAGATAAAAATTATTCCGACTAACAAAGAAGCCCTTCTTCCGATTAGATAAGCCAAAAAATCAGTTGGTCTTTGAGCTGACACAGTCAAATTATAGCCGCTGGCAACTATAATATGTAAGGTGCCAGTCCGACGCAGTTGTTGATAGAATAAAGGGTCGAGGTCTTTTTTCACGCCCAAAACAACTCCGGCCAACAGGTCGGCATAGGGATAAGGCAAATTTTGAAAATAAATATCGGCCAGCTTTTCCCTCACCCGGTGCAGTTTTTCTAAAACACTTATTTTTAACGGCTGACGGTAGGTTGAAATAGCCGGATTTAGCAAGCAATACTTTATTTTGCTTGCCTCAGAACAGGCCTCGATTTTACCGCTGATTTGCAAACAATCACCAAAGGCGTATTTTTTATCTAAATTTGTTTTGATTTTTATTTTTTGAAAATGATTCTGATAATAAAAAACTTGGCTGTTAGTATAATAATATGGTTCATTAGTTAGGCAAAAGTTCAACCTAACCCCCTGCCCCGTTTGAAATTGACTTGACAACCGCAGTTCCAAAATAAAACGAACGGCCAAAATTAAAGTCAAGACGACTACTAGCACTAATTGGTTGTTAACGTTCGCATTTTTTTTGTTACCTTTAGTCCACATTGCTAAATCGAAATTTTGTCGCGAATTTTTTGAAAAGTTTTTTCTCCAATTCCGGAAACCGCCTTAAGTTCATCGATCGACTGAAAACCGTTATTAGTCTCCCGGTATTCAATTATCAGTTCCGCATAACTCGGCCCAATCCCGGGCAAAGTTTCCAGCTCTTCTTTGGAAGCCGTATTTATACTGATAAAGCTGCCTGACTGAATATTTTCCGCTTCTAAATCCTCAGAAGTTTCTTCCTGGTTGGGTATATAAATTTTCTCGCCGTCAATCACTCTGCGGGCCATATTTAGATTTTTTTCAACCCAGCGGCGGTCAACTTGGTCGGAAAAACCACCGGCTTTTAGCAATGCCTCCTCCACTCTGCTGTCGGGAGATAACTCGACAACTCCGGGATTGTTTACCGACCCACTAACATCAATTATCAGTTTCTCGGGCGGACTGCTAACCTCTTCCGCGGTATAAAACTCAACCTCCGGGCTTTCAGCGTTAAAATCTGAAATCATCCACCAGACACCAAGAATCATCAAGCCGACGCCGATACCGATTAAAACAAACCTGCCTCTTGCCGCCCACCAATTCCACCATTTGGCAGTAGTCATAAATTAAATATACCAGAAACCAAACCTAAATTCTAAAACTGGTATTGCA
>CAZBPF010000065.1:0-3837 GCA_964493745.1 uncultured Gammaproteobacteria bacterium | reverse complement strand
ATTATTACCACCACTTTAATTCTTTACCATTTTCACCGGTCTAAAACTTTACCATACATTTTCTTTCATTTAATTCATTTTCATAAATATTCATAAAAATTCCATCTAATTTTCTCTTATTTTCATATCATTCGTTTTATTCTCTTTTTTCCCCCTTTTCACAAATTAATTTTTATGGCACTTTAGATTATTGGGCTTGTTTTTGGCTGTATGTTGGTTCTCAGCCCTAACTATCCTTCCACCAATACGAGTGTCTGTGATGAAGAAAACCATTATTTGCAAGAATTGCTGTAAGCAAAAACCTGCTAATCCCCGGCTCAAAGGCAATCAGTTATACTGCAGTGCCCCCAACTGCCAAAGAGCCCGCAAACGTGCCTGGCAAAAACAAAAAATGATTCAGGATTCTCAGTATCACGAACAGCAAGTCGCATGTTTAAAGAAATGGCGCAAGACCTATCCATTAGATAAATATCAAAAAGAGTATCGTAAAAAGCATCCAGACTATGTGAAAAGAAACCGAGACCTTCAGAAAAAACGCAATGCGAACCAGTCAAAAAAAGCGGAGCTGATTAAAATTGTAAAAATGGACGCGTTAAAAAAGCAGTCAGAAAAATTATACACTTGTGTAATGAATCCTTATAAAATTGATTCATCCGGGAAAATTGTAAAAATGGACGCGTTAATCGTGCAACTGGCTGATTTACATAAAAATATTGACCTTTTTTTGTCTTTAAGAATTTAATTGTAAAAATGGACGCTATTGCTATTTGCCTTGTGGTATAGTAGATTTCAGTTGAATTTGTACGTGATCTATTATTGGGAGGCAGAATGATGAAAATCACCAAAAAACCCCTTATTCCCGACCGGGTGCGTAACATTGATGGGGGATTTAGTTTTATTCCACACCGGTTTATCACAGACCATTTTTTTACCAGTTTGAATCAACACGAGCTTTTGATTTACTTTTTGCTCGTGCTTGTCGGAGATCGGCACGGGCTGTCTTATTACAGTCAGGACCGGCTCTGCACGATGCTGAGGATAAGTCTTGATGATTTTATCACTGCCAGAAACGCTTTGATCAAAAAATCCCTGATTGCCTTTGACGGGTTTATGTTTCAGGTGCTTTCTTTGCCGAAAAAGCCGGTTGCACTGCCTTCAAAACCCTTGACTACCCGCTCCGATTTTGAAAACTGGGACCCCATGACGATCCGTAAACTTGTAACTGAATCTCTTGAAAGGGCCAAAAGTCATGATGAATAAACGAATCATCTTTGAAATTCACAAATTGGCTGATATGGGCATGAAACAACGCCAAATTGCCAGAAAGTTATGTATTTCAAGACCAACTGTGCAAAAATATCTCAACTCCCCGGATATTGCCACACCTCCCAGACGTCCAAAGCCAGGTAAATTGGAACCGTTCTATAATTATATTGATGAACTGCTGGAAGGTTGGCCGAACGCCAGCGCTGTTGTTATTAAACAACGTATCGACGAAAAAGGCTATACCGGAGGGATTACGATTTTGCGCGATTACCTCCTTGCTAAACGAGGAGGTAAGAAACGATCCAAAGCCTACATTCGGTTTGAAAGCAGCCCTGGTGAACAATGTCAGTTTGATTGGGGGCATTTCGGCAGTCTCATTTATGGCAACACCTCCAGAAAACTGTACTGCATGACGGTTATAGAATGCCATTCCAGAATGCTCTACATCGAGTTCACACATAGTCAAAACAAAGAAGCTGTGATGCGCACCCTGTTGAATTCTTTTTTATTCTTTGGTGGCACTCCCAAAGAACTGGTGCACGATAATTTGAAAACAGCGGTCATTGAACGAATCGGCGATATTATCCGGTTCAACGAAGATTATTTGCATTTCTTGCGCCCTTTTCATATGAGACCTTACGCGTGCGGCATAAGGGACGCATCCGCAAAAGGCAAGATAGAAAAAGGCGGTGTTCATTACGTTCGGTATAACTTTTGGCCGTGCCGCACCTTTGCCGATCTGGATGATGTAAATGTGCAAGCCTGCAAATGGCGCGATCACATTGCAAATACACGTATTCACGCAACAACGAATGAAAAACCGGTTGAACGTTTTCAGCCGAAAGCCCTGCGTCCATTGCCGGATGTATTGCCGGATACCAGAGATCATTCAGAAGCTAAAGTCCATTCCGATTGCCGGTTTAAATTTGATGCAAATTATTATTCAGCGCCTTGGTGGATGGCCGGTAAAACAGTCAGTGTCAAAGCGGATAACCATACAATTTGGGCAGGCCATAAAAACAAAATTGTTGCTGTACACACGCGAAGCTGGAAACGCCGGGCTGTTATTGAAAATCCGAACCATATTTCAGAACTTTTGAAAACACGTAAAAAGGCAAGGTTAACCAGACAAGAACAACTCTTGTTTTCAATGGGTGAACCCATCAAACTATTCATCGAAAATTTGGCCAAGGCCGGGAAAAGCCTCTCCCGGGCATCCAGTCATCTCCTGGAATTAAGAGAACAATATGGAGCCAAAGCAGTTGTGGAGGCCGTTGAAATAACCCTCAAATACAAAGCCTATGGCGTCGATTATGTTGAGAATATCCTGCATCAAAAAATGCATATTAAAACATATTACCCCAAAGTTACCCTCAAAGATGAAACGCTCAATCAGTTACAATTACAGGAACCCGATCTGTTAATCTATGATGCCATTACTTTGAAAAAAAGCAGGAACAATGATGACAAAAATTGAAAATACAATCCACAAATTGCAGCAGTTGCGACTCAATACCATGGCCGAACATCTCGAAGATGCCTTTGAAAATGAAAAAAAGCAGAACAACGGCTTTCTGTGGCTGCTCGATTATTTGCTTGACCTGGAAAACGAATCACGCTGGAAACGCTCTGTTGAAAACAGAATCAAAGCGTCGCATTTGATTGATAAATGCTTGCCAAGTGACTTTGATTTTAAATTCCATGTCTCCCGACAACAGAACCGATCCCTTGTTTTGCGTTTGTCCGAATGTGATTTTATTCATAAAAAACAAGACGTGATCTTTATTGGCGCCCCCGGAACCGGAAAAACCCGATTGGCAAAAACCATAGCTTATCAAGCCTGTTTGAAAAATGAACGTGTACTCTTCACAACAGCTATTGATATGATTAATCACCTCATTGCCGCTCAAGCTGATCAGTCGTTGTTAAAAAAACTAAAATTTTATCAAACTCCAAGTCTGCTTGTTTGTGACGAGTTGGGTTTTCTTTCGCTTGACGAACAGTCATCAAATCTTTTTTTCCAGGTGCTCAGTGCCAGGCATGAACGTGTGAGTACAATCGTGACCACCAATCTGCCCTTTGGCCGCTGGGGAGAGATCTTTCAAAGTGCTGTAATCGCTCAAGCCATCGCAGACCGGCTCGTTAAAAACTCGGAGATTATACTGATGGAAGGACCATCTTATCGACAGAAAAATAAATAGTAATCTGGTTTCATTTTAAAAATATAAAAATCTAATTGATATTTTATGCCAAAGAACTGTTTTTTTACAGAGTCTTGTAAGAGAATCTATGTGCTCCACTTTAGGTGGTAAAGTATTATTCCGTTGGCTTTGGTAAACTTGTTAACCGTTGGTAATACTGAATTTTGTCAAACAGGAATTGTACGAGCGTGAGGTCTTTAAAATGTCCATCACCAATGCATTGGGCTGTGGACAGCAAAAGGGCTATCACGAGACCTATCGCGGCGCGGATATCGAGGTAAATCTGCTGAAAAAAATCCGTATTGAAATCGCTGTCAACGATGATTTTGTGGATCGAACAATCGAGGCAATTATTGCCGGCGCCAAGACC
>CAZBPF010000064.1:0-3910 GCA_964493745.1 uncultured Gammaproteobacteria bacterium | reverse complement strand
AGGTGATATTATACTGGTTGACATAAGGGCTTGAAAATAGTACAAATAAAGAGCAGGTAGATTTTATGAAGATATTAGTCACTGGTGGGGCTGGTTTTATCGGCACTAACTTTATTCACTATTGGCTTTCCCAATATCCGCAAGACAAAATTATAAATTTAGATAAGCTTACTTACGCCGGCAATTTGGATAATTTAAAAGACATTGAAAACAAGGATAATTACCGGTTTGTTAAAGGTGATATTTGCAACGTTGAATTAGTTAATCAAATAACCGAAGACATTGATTTAATTGTCCATTTTGCTGCTGAATCTCATGTAGATCGGTCGATTGACGGGCCAATGGTTTTTACTAAAACCAATCTTTTAGGAACACAAGTTCTTCTTGAGGCGGCACTTAAAAATAAAGTCGGCCGGTTCCACCATATTTCCACTGATGAAGTTTTTGGTGCTTTGGCTTTGGATTCATCCGATAAGTTTAATGAGATTACAAAATATGATCCCCGTAGTCCCTACTCTGCTTCGAAAGCGGCAGCTGACCACTTAGTCCTTTCTTATTACCATACTTTTAACTTGCCGGTTACTATCACTAATTGTTCTAATAACTATGGTCCTTATCAATATCCGGAGAAGTTTATACCGAGGATGATAACCAGTTTGATTGAAGGTGAAAATATTTATATTTACGGTGACGGCAAATATGTGCGTGATTGGCTTTATGTTAAAGATCACTGCCGGGCAATTGATTTAGCGGTTAAAAAAGGTAAACCCGGTCAAACTTATTGTGTCGGCGGAATGACTGAGGAAGTAAATAATTTGAAACTAGCTAAAATGGTTTTGGATTTATTGGGGATGGGCGAGGATAGATTAGAGTTTGTCAAGGACAGGCCGGGTCATGACCGAAAATATGCAGTTGACTGGTCAAAAGTTAAAAATGAGTTAGGGTGGCGGCCGGAAAAAGATTTAAAAGAGGGTTTATCGGAAACAGTTGACTGGTATAAAAAAAATAAGACCTGGTGGAAAGAATTAAAAAAAGAAGCAGAAGAATTTTACAGTAAACAAAAATGAAAGGTTTAATAACTGCCGGAGGGCGCGGCACACGAATGCGTCCGGTTACATTTAGTACTAACAAGCATTTTATTCCAATTGCCAACAAACCCCTTCTTTATTACGGCCTGGAAGAAATGATTAATGCCGGGATAAAAGAAATTGGAATTAATTATAACCCCGGACAGGTGGAAGAACTAAAAGCTGTTTTGGGCAGTGGCGACAAGTGGGGTGTGAAGTTTACTTATATTCTTCAGGAAGAGCCAAAGGGATTAGCAAATATTATTGAGGTTTCCCGGAATTTTATCGGTAAAAGTAAGTTTGTCATGCATCTTGGTGATAATATTTTTTGGGGCGGGATTAAAAATCTTATTGATAAATTTAGACAATCCGACGCCAATGGAATGGTTACCGTTATCAAACATCCGGAAAATTTCCGAATGGGTGTTCCGTATTTAAATAAAGACGGGAGTTTAAAAGAAATAATTGAAAAACCCGAAAAACCGCCTCATAATTTGGCTGTTCCCGGATTGTATTTTTTTAATAGACACGCATTGGAGTGTTTTGACGGAAAAAATAAAATTAAACCGTCTTCACGCGGTGAATACGAAATCGGTGCTGTTTATAATTGGCTGGTGGATAACGGCTTTCAAGTTGAAATTGCAGAGTTTAAAGGTATTTGGAAAGACCCGGGCAAATTTAATGACTGGTTGGATACAAACCGATTTATTCTTGATGAAACTAAGGGGTCAAAAATAGAGTCAAATTTGTCAGAAGATGTTATCGTTGAGGGCCGGGTTTTTATTGGTAAAAATTGTCAAATATCAAATTCTAAATTTCGCGGTCCATTAATAATCGGCAATAAGGTAGAAATATCAGATTCTTTTATCGGCCCGTATTCATCGATATCTGATTCTTGTAAAATTGAAAACGCAAAAGTAGAAAATTCAGTTTTAATGAAAAACGTCCAAATAAATTCTCCCGGTAAACCATTGGACAGCTGTTTGCTGGGAAGGGAAACTGTAATTTTAGGCAATCATCAGCCAGCAGAATCAATAGAACTTTTTCTTGGTAATCAATGCCGGGTTAAAATGTAATTCAGCTGAGGGACATTGCCAGTCCGGAGAAGATTGGAATTAAAAGGTTGTCGTCAATCTCCTTACCCTTTATTTTTGGAGCGCTGAACTCCAGTACAAAAGTTATTATAGCCCCGGAAGCTGCTTGGAGCAGATTTACAAAGGTTAAACTAAGAATAATTGTAGAAATTGCAGCTGCAACCGCCGGATAAATCTTTTTTTTACCATGATTTGGCTTGTCAGCAGAGATTGGTTGAAAAGTAAATTGGCCGATTAAAGCATTAACTGAATCTCCAATGGCAAGATTAATTACCGCGGCGGCGGCAATGCCTTTTGGGAAAAATAATACTGTCCCAAAACTGCTGACTAGGTAAAATAAAGGTCCTAAGCCGTAGTATTTGGGATTTGGATTCCTTTCAAAATAGGAAATCAGCTTATTTAATTTGTTTTTTCTCTGGAAATGGCTGTAAACAACATAGAGTGATAAAGACCAAATAATCAAAATAAAATTTTGATGTGAAATTAATTCAAAGTGGATGACCAAAGCTAGTCCCACCCCGTAAATCAAATGAAATATTTTTCTTCTGACATTAGGATTTGCTTCTTTTGAAAAAACCTTATCAGTGTTCATAAATGAATAAATTGTCCAGAAGACAATTGTTCCTAATAAAAATCCGGCGCTAATGTCAGCAAAATAATGGACGCCTAAATATACACGTGAAAGAGAGATTATAAAGGCGGTTGTAAAACCGGCTAATGTCAGCTTTGGTTTAGCTTTTGATAAAGACCAGGCAAAAACGGTTATTAATGTTGTGTGCAGTGACGGAAAAGAATAAGTTTCGGGAATATTTGTTGTTATTTTTAACAATTCTGGATTATTTATAAAAGGCCGGTCAACGGCGGCTATTTGTTTAATAAAATAACCAATAGAAAAGGCAAATCCGTAGCTAAGGCAGAAAAGCCAAAATTGTTTTTTTTTGTTTTCAATCAGGGCAATAAAACAGGGTAAGACAGCAAAAATTAAGAGTAGTTCATGAGAATGTAAAATTTGATTAATCATTTTTCTTCTTAATTATTTTGTTTTTTCTCCATTGAGCAATTTTTTGGTGGTCGCCTGATAATAATATATCAGGAACTTCCCAATCTTTAAATTTTTGGGGCCGTGTGTATTGAGGAAATTCCAATAATGATTCATGATTCATGATTAATGATTTATGAGAAGAATTTTTGAAGAGGTCCTTTAATCCCGGGGAAAAAGATTCTACTTCAGCGGCTGATTCCTTTTTGAGAACGCCGGGAAGTAAGCGGGAAACGGCATCAATAACTACCAGAGCCGGTATTTCACCTCCGGATAAAACGTAGTTGCCGATAGAAATATCCGTGTCAACCATGTGTTCTCGAATCCGTTCATCGACGCCTTCATAATGACCGCAGATTAAAATTATTTCTTTTTCTTCACTTAATTCTTTTGCCATTTGTTGGTTGAATGTTTTACCTTTTGCAGAAAGTAAAATAGCTTTTAGCTTTGAGCTTTTAGCTTTCAGCTTCAATTCGTGGAGCGAATTGAATACTGGTTCGGGGCGGAGAATCATTCCGGGGCCGCCGCCGTAAGGACGCGAATCAACTGTTCCGTGTTTGTCAACCGCCCAGTCGCGTAGGTTATACGCTTCAATGTTTAAAACACCGAGTTCTTCGGCTTTTTTTATCATGCTCCACTCTTTAAACGGTTCAAATATCTCCGGAAAAAGGGTGATGACTTTAATCTTCATATTTCAATCTTAACAGATT
>CAZBPF010000063.1:0-3913 GCA_964493745.1 uncultured Gammaproteobacteria bacterium | reverse complement strand
CCAGAAAAAACATGGCCCGGGCCTTTAACTCTCTTGGTTATATAAATTCAATCATCTTCGTCTATCACCAAAAAGAAGATAAAAAAAACCTGTTTCCATCGACTAAAATTTATGAAAGGCCCATTAGAGGACCGTACCTGTCCCAAAATAAAAGTTTCAGTAAAATATGGAATTCCTCTGTGTTTATTTTTAATAATATAAGGCTTATTTTTTTAAAAATCCCTAAAGAAGTGACATTAATCTATATGCGAACTGGCGCCTTGGCCGGATTAGCTCTAAGCCTTAGAAATCTATTGGCTTCAAAAAAACTTATTCTAGAAATACATAATTACGAATTCGGTTGCTTCCCTACCGACCTAATATACAAATTTATTTTTTCTCAATGCGACGAAATTATTACCATTTCCAACCACACAAAAGACAATTGGGCTAAGTTCGGTATTCCGGACCACAAAATAAAAGTATTGCCTAGCGGAGTCGATCCTAATTTCTTCAAAAACGTAATCGAAAATAAATCATTACTAAGAAAAAAACTGAGTCTGCCCCTAGATAAAAAAATAGTTATTTATTTCGGTCATCTGTACCGTCATCGCGGCATCGAAGATATTATAAAAGCCGCCCAAATTATTTCACCTGTCAACAATATTCTGTTTCTAGTAATCGGCGGTCACCCAAGAGACATTTCTTTCTACACAAACTATATCAAAAACTATTATCAAAATAACTCCAATATCAATCTTTTAGGCTACCAATCCCCGTCAATACTGAAAAACTATATTAAAGCTTCAGATGCTATACTAGTAACCTACTCTAACAAATGCCCTACTAGCCTTTCCATGAGCCCTCTGAAGCTATTAGAAGCCATGTTATCCCGAATACCAATTGTTTGTGCCAATCTACCCGCTCTCCGGCAAATTGCCGACAACTCTATGGTCGTTTTTTATCAACCAGATAACCCTGAAGACCTAGCCGACAAAATTAAATTCGTCCTCTCTGCCAAAACTCACCGGCTCCAAATATGCGAGAAATCATACCAAGAAGCGCTCAAATACAACTGGCGACTAAGAGCCAAAGCCATAATAGAATCCGCCAGCCAGTCACATGAGTATTGATATTTAACTTTCCTGACATCATAATTTCTAACTATGAACCGCCAAAAAAAAATTCTTCACCTAATAACCGGCCTCGAGGTTGGAGGGGCTGAAACTATGCTTCTTAAAACTCTGCCCGCCACCAAAAATGACTTTGATCATCTTGTCTGCTCAATTGTCGGCATGGGCCCAGTCGGGGACATGCTTCAGGAAAAAGGCGTACATATCCATCACCTAGACCTCAAAGGATTTTTAGATCTCGGCGTAGTCGGCCGCCTCAAAAAAACAATGATTGATTTTAAACCCGATGCCCTTATCACTTATTTACCGCACGCCGACATCCTGGGACGAATAATCGGCTCATTGGTTGGCGTTCCCTCAATAACCTCCTCCATCCGGGTAAAACTTAATAAGTCTAAATATATTTACTTCTTTGTTCTTGACGGATTAACCTCTCCTTTTGTTGATCATTACCACTTTAATTCCAGCACTTTGGCCGACATCCACCATCGTTTGCTTAAAATTCCCGCCTCAAAAATCAACATTATCTCCAACGCGGTTGATGTAAACAAATTTGATCTTAAAATAAATGTTCCTGAAAAAAAAGCGAAGCTAAACATCCCCCAAAACAAAACGATAATTGGTTGCGTCGCTCGCTTAAGAAAACAAAAAGGACACAAATACTTAATACAATCTTTTGCCCAAGTCTTACGCGCGAAACCGGACACAGTTTTACTGCTTATCGGAGACGGGGAACAGAAAAAAGAAATCGTCAGGCAGGTTAACAATCTTGGCTTAAAAGAAAAAATCATCTTTCTCGGCAATCGTCATGACGTGCCGGAAATACTTCAAATAATAGATATCTTTGTCCTCACCACCTTATTTGAAGGTATGAGCAACAGCCTCATGGAAGCCATGAGCGCCCGTCGCGCCATAGTCACTACTTCAATTCCCGAAAACAAAGAACTTATCAGTCATAATCACACTGGACTCCTGGTCCGCCCTAAAGATCCTGCCTCGACCACTAATCAGGTAATCAAATTAATTAAAAACCCCGGGTTGCGCTCCAAACTGGGCGCTTTGGCTCACCTAACAGTTAAAAGTAAATTTGATATTCCCCAAATAGTCTCCCGCTACCGCAACTTTTACAACTCCATCTAAAAAGTGCAGATCATCAAAGAAAAATCCATCGTCGCTAACACAAGGTTGTCCAGAAACTCTCTTTTTGTAACTACCAAAAATTTCAAGGGTTTTAAAACCGGTATAAACAAAGAAGAAGAATACAGTTGGTTTTACATTGTCTGTCTAAAAGGAGAAGAAGGAGAAAGCATCACCCTTAACATCAATAATCCAAATAAGAAGAACGAGCCGCTGTCTCTAAAAAATGGACTAGCCCACTACTCCTTAGATGGTTGGCAATGGCATAAAATCAACTCCGTCCCACTAACCAGTTATGGTTTCTAACACCATTTTCTATGACTACGAAAAAGCAACTAATTTCATAACCCGCTATGTTACTCAAAACAAAGACTTCTGTTCACTCACTAGCATTGGCAAATCCCTAAAACAAAAGCCTCTCCATGTTATCAATTATTCTAAAACGAGCGACCCCAAAGGAAGAATTTTTATCACCACCGGCTGTCATCCGGCCGAACTGGATTTAGCCATATCATTAGCTATCATGAAATTTCTAACCACGCCTTTGGGCCAGAAAATACTCGAAAATTACAATATCGACATAATGCCAATGCAAAACCCTGGCGGCTTCCTTATGGAAAGCTGTTTAACCGCCAATGGCATTAATCTTTACTGGAATTTTAGACATACCGATAAATTTAACTGCCCTGAAGCCTTCTATCTCCAGCAATACCTCAAAAAAATCCCGCCTCTTCTCTGCCTCGACTTCCACTTTTATGTAACCCAATTTCACCGGCCCTCCATGCCTTACCTAAAACCTCGTCACGAATATTGGGGACTAAAAACCAAAAGAGTCGTTCATCACATAAACAAAACCCTAACCAAACTATCCAACGGTTTCTATAAAACAGGTTCTCTTTCTTCATGGCCCGCCAGTCTGTCTTACCTAATCACCGCTGAATTTAATACCATTGCTTACACCAAATACCATTTCAACCTCAAAGAAGGCCTCAAAACTTCTCAAAACCGGGCCGAAGAAATTTTTATTGCCCTAACCAACCAGCTAATAAAGCGCAATCTATCTAATTCTAACACTCTCAAAAATCCTTATAGAGGGACCCAGTCAGACAGTTCAAATAAGGCCCCCATCAGAATAATTTATAAACTCGAGGCACTTTACAAACAACTTTATATATACCTTAAATCTTACTCCAACAAATACACTTTTTACTTACAAAATTTTCTCAGAAACTGAATTATTGTAAAACCATTCAAAACAATCCTAAAAATCACTCTAATAAGCTACTGCCGTTTCTTGTTTTAATTATTAAAAAAACTACCATAAAACATTATGCGCTATTTCTTTGTATGACCACACGCTCATATAAAAAAACTATTTATCATCTTGTCAATATCCTGCGTCATGAAAAACCCACTGGTATTTTCCTTTTCATTCGCTACGCAATTAGTTATATAAGCATGAAAATCTTTTTACCTAATAAACGATATGCCAGCAGAAAAATACACGGTTCCAGAATGATTCTCGATCTTAAAGACCCGGGCATCTCAAGGTCTTTATATCTCCTCGGTGATCGTGAACGAGAACATTATTTTTTGCTTAAAAAAGCCATTCGCCCCCACCAAAGAATTTTAGACATCGGTGCCAATATAGGCTATTACGTACT
>CAZBPF010000062.1:0-3915 GCA_964493745.1 uncultured Gammaproteobacteria bacterium | reverse complement strand
TCGTCAGTATATTTATTAAGCGCTTCTGGTTTATTAATTTCCCCTATTTGGGCTAAAACTGGTCTTTTAAAGATTTGGATTAAGTATTTGTACACCGGTGATTACCTCGATTAATTGTACAATAAAATAACTTCCAACAATAATTATAAATCCGGCTACTGCCGCGGTTGCCGCTTTCTGGCCTTTTTGAATCTGGCCGCTGTCCTGTTGTCCTGACCCGATGATAATGCTGATACCGCCAAAAATCAAGAGAAAAATCATTATTATTCCGGCGATAGCATAAATAGGAGTTAAAATATGTTGGAAAAAAGCGCCGAATGAACCAAAAACCTTTGTAATTTTATTATCGCCAAGTTTATAATTTTCCCCAATAAAAATTTGGGCGTAAGCTTTATTAACCATTATAATTTAGAATACCAAAAGTATAGGAAATAGTAAATAGCGCACAAATAATATGTTATTATTAACTTATGCAAATAAAGGGTCTGCAGAAAAGCGGTCAGAAAAAAAGTTCAAAATCCATTTTTTTAATTCTGGGAATCCTCCTAGTTTTGGCTGTCGGCGCCGGCGGAATTTATTTTTTTATTAATAAATCAAAACCGCAGAAATCAACTACTTTAACTTACTGGGGATTGTGGGAGCCGGAGGCAGTGATGAACGGGATTATCAGTGAATGGGAAAAAAATCATCCGAATATTAAGGTTAATTATGTTAAACAAGACAAAGAAGATTACCGGGCCCGTTTGCAGTCGGCTTTTTCCCGAAATGAAGGTCCGGATGTATTTCGTTTTCATCAAACATGGGTGCCGATGCTGAAAGAGGATTTAGCTCCGGTTCCTCAATCAACAGCTGATGAACTTGGTTTAGAAGAAAACTATTTTTCTATCGTTAAAGAAAGCTTGTCTCAATCTGGAGAATATTACGGTTTACCGTTAATGGTTGACGCTTTGGCCTTATACTATAACAAGGATTTATTAACAGCGGCAAACCTTTCCGTTCCCAGAACTTGGTGGGGTTTGGAAGAGGTGGCTAAAAAATTAACGGTTAGGGCTCAGGAACAGATTACAACCGGCGGGGTAGCTTTGGGAACGGTTAACAATGTTGACCACTGGAGCGATATTATCGGCTTAATGATTTATCAAAACGGCGGTGATCCGGCTAGACCGGACAGCTTAGTTGAAGACGTTTTAAAATATTATTTGAAATTTAAAACGGTTAACCGTGTTTGGGATGAGGCTATGCCTAACTCAACACTTGCTTTTGCAACCGGCAAACTGGCTTTTTATTTTGGGCCTTCTTGGCGGGTATTCAATATTATTGAGGCAAATCCTAACCTTAACTTTGGAGTTGCCGAAGTTCCTCAATTGCCATTGGTGGAAGGCGCCGATTGGGAAGAAGCAGAAGCGGGAAACGAGGAATTAACCGATATTGGATGGAGTAGTTTTTGGGCGGAGGGGGTGTGGAATAAAAGTAAAAACCAACAGGCGGCCTGGGAATTTCTTTCCTTTCTCAGTTCCGAAGAAACAATGAAAAAATTATATACTGCTCAGTCGCAGTTGAGGGAATTTGGTGAAATTTACCCCCGAAAAAAATTGGCTTCCCAGATTGATAACCCATTAGTTCAACCGTTTGTTGAAGAAACTAAAACATCTAAGACTTGGTATTTATGTTCTTTTACACGTGATTCCGGTATAAACGACCGAATGATTAGTTATTATGGAGACGCGCTTAACCAGCTTTCTGAAACCGGCTCAACACGTGATTTACTTAACAATCTGCAAAATGGAGTAAGTCAGGTACTCAGCCAATACAGCATATCCGATTAGCAGATGAAATTGCCCCTTGACAAAATTGTTTAAATAATTAAAATAATAAGCGAGGATGACAAACAAAAAAAACAAATTAATTCCGGCACCGGGTTATGTTTTGGTTGAGCCCTTGGAGGGGAAAAAAGAAACCGATTCCGGTATTGTTTTGCCGGAGAGTGCTGAAGAAAAACCGTTGAAAGGAAAAGTAGTCGCTGTTGGTGGGGCTGAAGTTACAGATACCGGTGCAGAAAGGGAAGTTTGGAAAGAAGTAAAAAAAGGAGTAAATATTATTTATAAAAAATGGGCTGGAAACGAATATCAGCCGACAGGCAGTGACAAGGAAATGTTATTTGTTAAGTTTGAGGATATCCTCGCAGTTACTGCGTAGAGGAGTTTGACTCTTAATAATTATGGCTAAACAAATTATTACAGGCGAAAAAGCAAGACAGGCAATACTTCGGGGAGTTAATACTTTATCCCACGCTGTGGTTACTACTTTAGGGCCACGCGGAAGGAATGTAGCTTTAGAGAAATCATGGGGAGCACCAAATGTTGTACATGACGGAGTTACGGTAGCTAAAGAAATTGAACTTAAAGAGCCGTTTGAGAATATGGGAGCGCAGTTGATTAAGGAAGCGGCTTCCAAAACTAATGACATTGCTGGAGACGGCACCACCACTTCTACATTGTTGGCCCAGGCGATTATTAATGAAGGATTAAAGCAAGTAGCCGCCGGCGCCAACCCGATGATTATCAGAAAAGGAATAGAAAAAGCAGGAAAAGTAGTAGTTGAAGAGCTTAAAGATATGGCTGAAAAAGTTGACAGTGAAAACGATGTTGTTAATGTGGCGACAATTTCAGCTGGAGATGAAACTATAGGTAAAACAATTGCTAAGGCGTTAAAAGAAGTCGGAGAAAACGGAGTAGTCACTGTCGAAGAAGGCCGTGGGATGGAAATGGAAATTGATTATAAAGAAGGAATGGCATTTGATGAAGGATATGTTTCTCCTTATTTTGTTTCTGACACTGACAATATGGAGGCAGTTATTGAAAACCCTTATATTCTAATTACCGATAAAAGTATTTCTTCAGCTCAGGAATTACTGCCTTTCTTGGAAAAAATAGTTAAGGTTAGTAAAAACTTTGTAATTATTGCTGAAGATATAGAAGGAGAAGCGCTGGCAACTCTAGTTGTTAATAAATTGCGTGGAACATTTAATTGTTTAGCAATTAAAGCTCCTGGTTTTGGTGACCGACGTAAAGAAATGTTGGCGGATATTGCTTTTCTTACCGGAGGTAAAGTCGTTTCTAAAGATACCGGCCAAAAACTAGAATCAGTTGAGCCGGAATACTGCGGCCAAGCGGAAAAAATTATTGCTACCGAAGATGAAACGCAGATAGTCGGCGGAAAAGGAAAAAAATCGAATATTGAAGGAAGGATTAAACAACTTCAGAAACAAATAAAACAATCTGATTCCGATTACGACCGTGAAAAATTAGAGGAACGGTTGGCCAAGTTAACCGGAGGAGTTGCCGTGATCAACGTTGGTGCAGCCACTGAAATTGAACTTAAAGAGAAAAAAGAAAGAGTAATTGATGCAGTTGAGTCAACTAAAGCGGCAAAAGAAGAAGGAGTTTTGCCCGGCGGTGGTGTTGCTTTGTTGAGAGCGATTGATGCCTTGGAAAAGGTTAAGACTGATAATGATGAGGAGCAGGCAGGCGTAGAGATTATTCGACATGCCCTTCATCAGCCGTTGCGGATGTTAGCTAAAAATGCTGGTGAAGATGAAGGATATGTAGTTAGCAAGGTTAAAGAAAAGCTAGCTAAACAAAAAGATTACGGTTTTAATGCTTTAACCGGAGAGTTTGAGTCAATGCTTGAGGCCGGTATTTTGGATCCGGTAAAAGTGACTAGAAGTGCAGTTGAAAACGCAGTTTCTGTTGGTTCAATGGTATTGACAACCGAAGTAATGGTTGCCGATTTGCCTGAGAAAGAAGACGAAAATAACGGCCCAGCTGCTGGCGGCAGTATGGGAGGAATGGGTGGCATGGGCGGAATGGGCGGAATGGGCGGTATGGGCGGCCTCGGCGGAATGTAAAACTTTTG
>CAZBPF010000061.1:0-3971 GCA_964493745.1 uncultured Gammaproteobacteria bacterium | reverse complement strand
AAGCCTTTACGAGACCCCATCTTTAATATGAAATCCCATCTCAACCTAACACTACCATCTTTATCAATCATTCCGCTCGGAGGATTGGGAAACGGAGAAGCCGCATAAAATGACTCAACAGCCACAGAATCTATTTCTCTTAGCCCCACGTTTCGCAGCCGCATAGCGTAAAATTTCTTTAAAACTACCGGATATCCTTACTTGGCAAGAAGAAACAAAAACGCACTCTTTTTATGCTAAGCAAAGTAGGCTAGATATTTTAAAATAAATATTGCAAAAGTCTTTTTCGTATGGTATCTTGATGGTATTAACAAAATATAAGGCAGGCTAGATATGGGAAATTGGCACTTAAAACCGAACCCGAAAATGCAGAATGGCAAACGCTACACCTATTACGACATTGCAGAAAATTTTATTGACGCTAAGGGCAAGCATCAGAAAAAGAAAATCAAATATCTTGGTCTCCTTTCTCCTGAAAAAGTTCAAGCTACCAAGCTCGCACTAAGAGTTTTTAACCAGGAAGATCTATTGATTTTTGAACCTACTGCACTTGAATATATCGATTCCAAGCGCTATCTCGACGTTGCTCTCATGAACTTAATATTTGATGATCTTGGATTAAATAAAGTGTTTCATATCATTTCAGATAAAAATGTTGGAACAGGTGATGTCGCGAAAATATTGTGCATCAATCGTTGTCTCAATCCATTGGCGAATTACAAAACTGTAGATTGGCTTAAGGATTCCTACTTGCCCGGAATAATGGGAATAGATCCTGAAAAATATAATAAGGATAAAATATTTCGAGAATTAGGTAATATTTACAACAAGCGAAAGTTTCTAAAAAAACATTTTGCTACAATGTCGAAAAAATTCAACCAAGACGAATTGGAATTATATTTTTTTGACGGCACCACCAGTTACTTTGAAGGAAACTGTTGCTCCTTGGCGGATGCAGCAAAAGATAAAACTTCTGGTTACCAGGAGAAAGTAATTCTTATTTGTCTTGTTACGGATAAAAAAGGATTTCCGATAAACTGGGATGTCTTTTCGGGGAAAAAACGTGATGTAAAAGAATTTCAGAAGATTGCCGCAAGCATGGCCGAAGAACAGGGAATCAAAGAAGTTACCTTCTGTTTTGACCGCGGAGTTGCATCAGTAGCCAATTTTCAATTGATAGAGAATGAGCTCCAATCAAAGTATATCAGCGGTCTTGATCGAAATCAGATTGAAAGAGCTTTCAACGTTGATCAGTTTTGTAAAATACTTCGTCCTAAGATATTAGAGTATTCTAATTCTATAGCAAAAGAAACTAGGAGTGTACCTATTGATGGTTTTTGTAAATTGGGACGGGATAGATTTTATAAGGATCTTGGTGTTAAAGAAGGCAAACGCTATGTCGTGAGTTTTAATGTGAAAATTTATGAGAAGGAACAACAAACTAGGAAGGCACTTATCGATTTGGCAAAAAATAGGATAGACGAAATAAATCAAGAATTACAAACTGCTAAAAAGTATCGTGACGAAAGGGCGGTTGAAAACACAATAGTTGAACTATTGAAAAAATATCGCCTTACATCGGTATTTGCAAATTACCAAATTATTCCCATGGCAGTAAATTCTAATGGACATGTCGTACAGAGCCATAAAATTGAATATTCGATCGACGAACAAGCCCTTAATGAAGTGGAAAAGGAAGACGGAATTTTGGTATATATAACCAATCACACTGAAAAAGAAAATGGGCGATTCAAGGTTTCAGCTTTTGATATTGTTAGCCATTACAAGGACAAGTATGTTATTGAAAATGCCTTTCGCTATTTAAAATCCATTGAGGATCTTCGCCCTTTTTATGTGTACCTGCCAGAACATGTCAATGCTCATGTTGATATTTGCATGACCGCATATTTTATAAACACCTATATCTATCATAAGCTTCGCGACATTGGTATGTCCCTTGCCGATTTCTATACATTGCTTGAACAATACGCACGGGTATGCACGTTGACGATTAGTGAAAAACAAAACATTACCTTATTAAAAAAGCTATCAAAGGAGATCACGGCTATAATCAGGCTTTTCGGAGCTTCTGTTATTATTGAGGGGGAAAATCTAAGTAAAATAGGCATCCGGAGCTAGGTTCCACTCTCTTGACAGAGTGCCAGGGCTCTAGCCTACTTTACCTTTGCGCGCCGCGTAAAGCCCCTCTGGTGGCCAATCTTACTTTTAAGGGTGCGAAAGATGGGTTATATCACACTACTGTCCGGTTTAATCACCAAAATTCAAGCTGTGTAAACTCTTGATTATCAAGCCTATGCACGGGAGCGTCGCTCAAAAGGCTTGATAGGCCACGTCTTACAAAAAGCATTACCCCTATTACCGCCATAGTCTCCGGTATTGACCAGTTAAGTTTGTTTTGCTGCCTTATTATGGTCACGAGTAGATATGCAATAAGAGCAACCCAGATTTGTGCTTTTACGCTATTGACGGTAGTTCCCAGGAATTTTTTCACCCTGAGTTGATACTTCAGTGTTTTGAAAAAAATTTCGATTTGCCATCGGGCTTTGTATAAATCAGCAATAGTTTTGGGTGACAAATCAAAGCGGTTTGTCAAAAACGTATATCTTTTTCCTGTTTCCATATCCTTGTATGTGATTTTTCTCAGTTTTCCCTCATAATCCTCGCCCTTGATGGAGTTTAGAACAATGGTCTGATCGCACATAACTCCTTGTGTCCGGTTCGTTGGCCTGCATTCCCTGATACTATAGTGGCAGTTATCCTTCATTCTTGTAACAAACCAGATTCCCCCACAGGTCAGATCCCACAGCCAGGAATAATTAATATAGCCCTTGTCAACAACCAGAGTGGTTCCAGCCGTAAATTGTTTATTTCTGATAGCTCTCATGTCATGAACATTGCCAGCAGTTATTATAGCGAACTGTGGCAGATCATTTGCCACATCAATAGCTGTATGCAGTTTTACGGCACCATGTCCATGATGAAATCTGGCCCAGGGACAAAGGTTTAGACATATTGATATTGTGGTTGAATCTATTGCCAGAACTTTACCTTTAAAACGAAATTTTTGTTTGGGTGCAAGTGCCTGAGCCTTTTCCAATAGATAGTAAAACAGGTCTTCTAAAATACCAATTGGTCTTTTCTCATTTGCATCAGCAAGAGTGGATCTTTTTACTGGTTGAAAACCAAGTGTTTTCAACCCCTTCTCATTAACCTGAAATGATTTGGAAATCGCCCTGACAGAGTTGTGTCCGGTTAATTGTCCAAATAAAAGCGCACCAAACCATGTCCAGCAAGACAGAAAGCGTACCCGATAGTCTCCAGCATGCTTTTTTACATGTTTTTGAAATTCAAGCTTTTGAATATGTTGCATTACCTGTGAAAATACGTTAGATGTATAAGCCATGACTATAGACCTCCTTCTGTTAAGGTTTTTGCGCAATATAACCCTTATCAGAATGGAGGTCTTATGTAAAATTAGGTTGATTTAAACCGGACAGTAGTGAAGATACGTTAAGAGAATTTGGTTTTAGTAAAGATGGTAAATTTAATGATGTTCAAGTCGTTCTTTCTTTAGTAACAACTACAGATGGGCTTCCCATAACCTACAAGCTGTTCCCAGGAAGCACTAACGAAGGTAAGACTTTAATAAAAATAATAGAAGAACTGAAAGAAGATTATAAGATCAACAATGTATTACTTGTTGCAGACCGAGCAATGTTTTCGGAAGAAAACTTAAAATTAATGGAAGATAATGATGTAAAATTCATTATAGCAGCCAAGTTACGTGGTTTAAAAAAAGTAATGAAGGATTCTATTTTAAGTGATAACTACAAAGCGACAATGGTAGACAATCGGATTTGTTGGGCTAATGAATATGATTTAAATGGTAGAAGACTGATTGCTAGCTATTCTTCACAGCGAGCAAGAAAAGATCAAAAAGATAGAGAACG
>CAZBPF010000060.1:0-3992 GCA_964493745.1 uncultured Gammaproteobacteria bacterium | reverse complement strand
ACTTCTTTGGATTTCACTCCACTTGCGTTACAATAGGGTATGGTTTTATACGTAATATTAGGGGCGCTGGCCGGCATTGTTCTTGCTTTTCTGTTGTTTAATTTTAGAAACAAGCGACAGGCGGATGCGATGGCTTCGCAGTTGGAAAAAAAAGTTAATGAAATTTTTCCAAAAATAAATGAACAATTAATTTTAATGGCTGATCAAAAACTCGGGGCGGAGAAAAAAGAAATAAAAACTGATTTAGAAAACAAGCGGGAAGCGATAAAAGAATTAGTTGAAAATTTAAAACAAGAACTGGAAAAAAGTAATAAAAAACTCGAAAACGCTGAAAAAGAAAGAATCGGTACCTTCCGGGAGCTGAAATCAAAAGTTGAAGAACAAACCCAGTTAACTAAAGATCTAAGCAGTACAACTGAAAATCTAAAAAAAGTCCTTTCCGATAACCGCTTACGCGGTCAATTCGGTGAACAAGTCGCTGAAAACTTGTTAAGAATGACCGGGTTTGTTAAAGGGGTTGACTACGAATTCAACAAACAACAAAAAGAATCCCAAACCCGGCCCGACTTTTGCGTTTTTCTCCCTGACGGTATGCGGGTCAATGTTGATTCCAAATTCCCCTACTCTAATTTACAAAGAGCAGTTGAAACTGAAGATGAAGACGCTAAAAAAAGGTATTTGACCAAATTCTCCAGAGACGTCAAAGAAAAAATTAAACAAGTTACCAGCCGTGACTATATCAATCCGGAAAGCAACACGGTTGACTTTGTTATTCTCTTTGTTCCCAACGAAATGATTTTTTCCTACATCTATGACAAAATGAACGAAGTTTGGACGGAAGCAATGAAGAAAAAAGTAATTCTTGCCGGACCGTTTTCATTTACCGCCATATTAAGAATGATCCGCCAGGCCTACGACAATTTTAGATACCAAGAAAATATTTACCAAATCATTACCCAAATTAAAGAATTTGAAAAACAATTTAATAAATATAATGAGGCCTTTGAAAAAATCGGCACTCGAATTGAATCTCTTACCCGCCAGTACCGCAAAGTTGACTCTACCAGAACCAACCAACTTGTCCGTGCTATCGATAAAATCCACCTCGACCAGCCAAAAGAGCTTCAACAGCAAATAGACGAATAAAACAAAACCTAATTAAAAATCCAGTATTGGTAACTGGTCGTATTGAGAGTAAACTCATTTAAAATCTGAGCAGAATTTGATTGTCTTATTAGCTGTGGTTGATTATCAGTGGCTTTCATTGTAGTAATTAATAAATAAACTCCTGCCGGAGAATCAAGATAAGTTTCATCAAGATTAAACCAACCGTTAATTTCCATTTTTTTGATCATTTGGCTGGTAATTTGATCCTTATTTTCAGCTTCATCTGGGGTTAAATAGTGTGAAAAATCAACGGATCCGACAACTATTGTTTGATTATTTACTTGGTTAATTAACATTTCTTTTAACTGGTTTAAATGATTTTCGTTTGGGTACCGCTTGAGCATCAATGCTGTTAGTTTTGCTTGAGGTAAAAAATATTTAATATAATCAACAAAATTAGTAATTGCATGTTCTCGGGCAATTATTTCCGAGTCACTTTTAATCCAATCATAACTATCTAGTTCGGTCACCCACTGGCTTGGATATAAAGGCCCAAAGCTTGTATTAATTTCTTTTGAATTAACTACAAAATTTTTATTGCTAATATTTTGGTGATTAGGCCCAATTAAAATAACGTGATTCACTTTTTCTGATAATTGAGAAAATAAATGGGCACCAAAGAACTCAGCAATATCATGATGAGGGATAATGGCGCCCCGAATACTTTTGGTATTTAAGTTATCAATTTTTCCGGCTCTTTGGATTTGGTAAACAAGCTTTGGCGGCAGTTGTTTTTTATTGGCCTGATTATTTCGGCCAATAAAAAATAAAAAACCACTTACTGCAGTTAATAATCCCACCCCGAAGAAAATAATAACCGGAGTTTTAAGCTTGGTGATTAATTTGGTCATCGTTTTGATTATCAACAGGTGAAGTCGAAGAAATCTTTTTAAATGCCAAATATGTTCCACCTAAAACTAGAACAGCTATTAAACCTCCAATAGCGATTTTTATTATCGGTAACTTAACACCAGTGATTATTACGGGTTCGTTGCTCAAAGGTGGGGCGTACAGCATTTCTGAATTCTCAGTGATTTCAATTGTTCCAGATGTTGATCGGCCGTAAACCGAAGGCGAATACATCAGTTGACCAGTAACCGGCGGTGTTTTAAATTCTCCGGAAAGAATTGCTCTGGCTAAATAAATATAAGTATTTTTTCCGGATTTAAAACGATACAGTGAGATATTTGCTCCGTTAGGGGTAGTGTGAAGTGTAGTTCCCCAATGATGGTTTACTTCATTAGCACTATATTGAGTATTTTCTAAACTAGTATTAATTGGGATCAGTCCGGCTGGTAATTGATCGTCAATCAAACCGTAATTTTGGTCTTCGTTCAACCCTTCAATTGTTAACTTTACCTTTACTTTATCGCCAATAGCCAAAGAATAGTTTTCACCTTTTTCACTAATGTACTCCCTTTGTATCCTTATTCCCTGGTTTGATTGTTCGGTTTCAGTATTTGTACGGAACTGGTCAATTGTTAAAGTTGAATAAATTTCTCCTTCTCCGGTTTTCATAATCGTAATCACCGGATTTTTATTGGAAATAAAAGTTGATAAATCGATTTCAATATTTTGGTTTGCTTGGTTAAAAACGTCTTTCTTAATAATTTTGTCATCGAATTTAATTTGGTAATTTAAATTTGGTTCAACGCCTGAATAGTTTTCTACATGAGCCGTTGTTGCTTTAATCACTTCCGCTGTGCCGAAAGTATTCCCCCAATAACGTCGTTTTCGATTATTAATTAAATAAAGCAGACCTTCCTCTACTAATTCTGATTCTTCTGCTTGTATCAGTGCCCGAATTGCCATTGCTGTTGATGCTTCTATAGAACCAAAATTTTCTTTATTCCCTTTATCCCAATAGACTTGGTTACCTTGCTTTTTGGCCATTGATTTTAATTTTTCAACTCCTTTATTGCCGGAATAACCGTTATTCAAGTTAGTCATAATTCCCAAAGCGATAATATCCGGTGTTAACTCATTAAAACTGGTAATTTCTGGTTGGTTATTGTTTGGAGCAATCAAGGATAAACCATACTGACTGGCAATTTTTTGATCTAAAGTAGCATTTGTGTATTGATTAGTTGTCTGGTCATAGCTTTTAGGATTTTCTAAAAAACTTCTTGCCTGGTTAAATACAGCTTCGTCAACGTCATAACCTAATTCTCTGGCTAACACGAGTTGTTCTATAACATAAGAAGAAACAAAAGGTGAAGCATATTTAGATTTCCACCAGCTCCAACCGCCGTTTGACTGCTGGCTGTTGGTTAATCTTTGTACCCCTTCTTCAATCATTTCGTCAACATTTTGTTTAGCCACTACATCAGAGAAAAGAAGCGGGTATTTTTTAGTAATTAAGCTCGGTACCAGCCGGCTGGTAATTTGTTCTACGCACCCCCAAGGGTAATTAACCAAGTAGCGCATTGCTGAAGGTAGTGTTCCCAGCATATTAGGAGCTAGATTTAAAACAATTGACGTTTTATTGATATTGGCATCTTCAGCCAAATTTAATTCAAGCGTAGTTGGTTGTGAATTGAACATAGCCGATTTTTCCCAAAAACCAACTTCTTCAATTGGTATTTCCTGGACAATAGTATCCTGCCATTTTGAGTTTCCGTCGTCAGTTTTTGCACTAAAGGTAAATTTTGCCTCTTCTACCAACTTGTTGGCTTTAATTTTCCAAAAGACCTGTTTTTTATCCCGACTACTTATATTTATATCCTGGTGAGTTTTTCCGGTTAAAAATTCAATTTCGGGACAATCAAGTGAAATATCTACTATTTGGTTTTGGTCGGTATAATTATGAATTACCGCTGAAATAT
>CAZBPF010000059.1:1425-3995 GCA_964493745.1 uncultured Gammaproteobacteria bacterium | reverse complement strand
TATAATCAGTCTATGGCGAAGCTGGATAAAAAAGAAGAACTGACTAAACTGGAGGAGTTGGAGTTTTCAACGCCGATGATGCACCAGTATCTGAAGATTAAAAAAGAGTATGCTGATTGTTTAGTTTTATTCCGATTGGGTGATTTTTACGAACTATTTTTAGACGATGCCAAAATCGGGTCAAAAATTTTAGGTATTGCTTTGACTACCCGGTCGCGCGGCAGTGACGGTAAAGTGCCGATGTGCGGTGTGCCTTACCACGCTTTAGATTCTTATTTAGGCAAGCTAGTCAAGGCCGGATATAAAGTAGCTATTTGTGAACAAATGGAAACAGCTGAGGAAGCCGACGGCATGGTTGAACGGGATGTTGTCCGGGTGGTAACTCCGGGGACAATTTTAGACGACCAGAATTTGGTTCAGAAAGAAAATAATTTTACCCTCGGTATTGAAATTGAAAAAAATAAGCTTGGCCTAGCTTATGCTGATTTAAGCACCGGTGAAATTTATCTTCGCCAAATAGAATTCACTAATTTAGAGAAAAGCTTAAGCGGCGAAATCATCCGAATTAAACCGGCGGAGGTTGTTTCTTCTCACCAAAATTATAACCGGCCGGAGATTCTCCGTTCATTAAGAGTTGCTCCTGAAATTAATATTTACCCGGATGATAATTGGACTAGGCAGACGAAAAATTACCTTGATTTTTTAAAAGACCATTTTGATGTAAAATCTTTGGAAGGTTTTGGCATTGATACAGAAAAATCAGTCGGTTTAAAATCAGCCGCCGGAATTTTGGGATATTTAAAAGATACCCAAAAAAGCAGTTTGAAACATATTACCAAACTGAACCCTTATAGGCCGAATGAGTTTTTAAACCTTGATTCAACAACAATTACTAATCTGGAATTATTTTCAACAATAAGAGGCGAAAGAAGCGAAGCAACTTTAATTTCTATTCTTGATTATACTAAAACCGCTGCCGGGGGTAGAAAACTGCGGTCTTCACTTTTACATCCGCTGACTGATATTAATAAAATTAATCAACGCCTTGACGCAGTTGAAGTTTTCAAAAATAGTTTATCAAAAAGAGAAGAGGTTCAGAATCTTTTGGCTAAAGTAATGGATATGGAGCGGCTGGTTTCGCGAATTTCAGTCGGCACAGCCAATCCCCGCGATTTAGTTGGGCTTAAAGTTTCACTACAAAACTGTCTTAAAATCAAAACTTTTCTTGACGACCAACTTCCGAATTTAAGTTATTTTTTAGAAGCCAGTTTAATTAAAAAAGTTAAACCGGTTATTAAACTATTGGATAAACACATAAAAGACGAACCGCCGGCCAGTTTAAATGACGGCGGCTATATTGCCGACAATGTAAATCCAGAACTTGATAATTACCGTGAAATTATTTCCGGCAGCAAAAAATGGCTCAAAAAATTTGAGAAAGAGCAAAGAAAAACAACCGGAATAGATAATTTGAAAATTGGAAAGAATAAAGTTTATGGGTTTTACATTCAAGTGAGTAAAGCCAATGTTAGTAAAGTACCCGATAATTATATTCGTAAACAGACACTGGTCAACTCAGAACGGTATATTCTGCCTGAGTTGAAAGAAAGGGAAGAATCGGTACTTGAAGCGGAAGAAAAAAGTAAATTGTTGGAAAGAGAAATTTTTGAAGATTTGTTGAATGAAATTCTTTCATACACTGCCCCAATTCAGCAGTCGTCATCCTCGACTGCTAAGATAGACATGTATGCCAGCTTAGCCGAATCCGCACACAAAAATAGATATATAAGGCCTAAAATTATACCTAAAGGTGAACTTAAAATTGAAAAAGGACGGCACCCGGTTGTTGAAAACCTACAGGAGGAACCATTTGTCCCAAACAACACGTTAATGAACAACCGGGATAAACAGGTTTTAATAATTACCGGTCCGAATATGTCCGGTAAGTCTACTTATTTAAGGCAGGTGGCTTTAATTTGCTTAATGGCTCAAACCGGCAGTTTTGTTCCGGCTGATTACTGCCAAATTCCGGTCCGGGACCAAATTTTTACCCGGGTGGGAGCGTCCGACCGGATAAGTTTGGGCCAAAGCACGTTTTTAGTTGAAATGATTGAGACGGCTAATATTTTAAATAATTGTACGCCGAAAAGTTTAATTATTTTTGACGAAATCGGGCGGGGGACAAGCACTTATGACGGGATGAGTTTGGCTTGGGCAGTGGTTGAGTATTTAATTGAAAATAAAAAAAGACGGGCGTTAACTCTTTTTGCTACTCATTATCACGAATTGACTAGGTTGGCGAATAAATTCAGTCAAGTGGAGAATTTTCAAGTGGCGGTTAAAAGGGAAGGGGATAAAATTGTTTTTCTTCACCAGGTAGTTGAAGGCGGCGCCTGGCAGAGTTACGGTATCGAAGTCGGCCGGTTGGCCGGTTTACCTAATTCAGTTATCAGCAGGGCAAAGAAGATTTTACAAAGAACAAAACAGGGACAGAATGATTTATACCGGGGCCGGAAAAAATCAGATAATGATAAACAAAAAGAATTGTTTTAGTAGCTAGTAGCTGGTAG
>CAZBPF010000059.1:0-1325 GCA_964493745.1 uncultured Gammaproteobacteria bacterium | reverse complement strand
CCATTGTAGTTAAAGACCTTTTCTATAATGTTCCGGCCCGCCAAAAATTTATGAAAACTGACCAAACGGAGTTTAAACATATTCGTGAATTTGTTACCGGACAAGCGATTTGCCATCCCCAAATCGGGTTTCGGTTAACGCACAACGGGCGCGAGGTTTTTCATCTTTCCGAAAATCAAAAGTTAAGTGAACGGTTGACGAATTTATTAAACGTTGATCTTGAAAAGTTTGTTTCGGTTAAACTCGAAGGCGATTATTTTCAAATACGCGGATTCATCGGACTTCCGGAAATCGCCCGAAATAAACAGTCAATACAATATTTGTTTATTAACCAGCGGTTTTTAACAAATAAAACGGTTATCGGCGCCATTTATAAGGCGTACGAGGATTTACTGCCCTCCGGAACTAAACCGGCGTTTATTTTAAAAATTGATATCAGGCAGGATTTAATTGATGTTAATGTCCATCCTAGAAAAGAAGAAGTAAAATTTATTTCACCGGGAGAAATTTTTAACACGGTAAGTAAATCAATTTACTCACGGCTTAACCAAACGGCAGAAACCCGAAGTACTGTTTATCAGTCACCTAAAACAGGCGATAGCCAACAAGCAGGTGGTTTTAAAAAGTCTAAAAGTTATTACCAACCATCTGAAGAAAAAAACCGGCCGAGTTATGTTGAACATCAAAAGTTTATGCAGTCGATGTTTAAAGAAGAAGGTGAAACTTATAGCGGGTCTGAACAGGGCGATATATGGCAAATTAATCTTTTATATCTGGTCCGGGCTGATGAAAAGGGCTTAGTTATTTATGATCAGCATGCGGCAGAGGAAAGAATTTTATTTGAAAAATTCAAAGATGATTTTTTGGCTAAGCGCGGTGATAGGCAGGAATTAATGTTTGACGAAGAGGTCAATCTTAATCAGGAAGATATTGAAATTCTTAAAAATCAGCAGGATACTTTAACTTCTCTGGGATTTAAACTTAGCCTTGATGGAAAAAGGGCTGTTTTTACCGGTGTACCGACTGTTTTGAAAAATAAAAATATTGGCCGAGTAATTAGGGATTTTATTGATGAATTAAAAGAACCGGAAGAAGAAATACAAATTGAACCTTCAGAAGCCGGTATTGATAGAAATACGCTTACCAGTTTAGCTTATTTGGCCTGCCGGTCGGCAGTTAAACAGGGAGACCAGCTGAAACCGACTAAGCGGCGGGAGATAATCAATAAAATCCATCAACTTGGGGCTAAGGGCATGACATGTCCCCACGGCCGCCCGACATATATCAAAATTTCACTAGCCAACCTTAACAAACGCTTCCACCGC
>CAZBPF010000058.1:0-4062 GCA_964493745.1 uncultured Gammaproteobacteria bacterium | reverse complement strand
TGGCGACGTAGCTCAGGAGTTAGAGCGCCGCTCTCATAACGCGGAGGTCGGTGGTGCGAGTCCACTCGTCGCCACCTTGATTTATTTTTTAGCTAAAAAATAAATCCCACCATTGCTTCCAAGCCGGAGCTTCTTCTTTGTTTTTTTGGTCCACCTCGTCATTTTCTAGATGAGGCAGTTCGGGTAGGACAAAAATAAAGTCGTTTTTATCGGCCAGTCCTAGTTTTTCTCTGGCTTGCCGCCGAATAAACTCCTCAGTTTGGTAATAGTCTTTTTTCATTTGAAGATTTTCATTTTCTTTTTCGAGCCGAGTTATATTTTCCCTTATCTCTTTAACTTCTTTCTGGACTTGGTACCAAGTTTTAATTCTTTGGCTGACGTGACTGCCAATTATAATTACGGGTATAATAATTAGTATTGTTTTTTTAAAAGACACTTGTTAAAAAACCGCCCTTATGATATTATAAGTTGATATGACGATTGATTTAAAAATTAATACAGCAATTGAAAAATTTGTTGACCACTTAAAAGCGTTAGACCGATCCACCAATACAATTGTAGCATATCGCGGAGATTTGGAACAGTTTGACGAGTATCTCCAATCCGAAGAAGAAATTAAAGCTGTTGACCAGATTGAAACCAGTCATATAAAAGGTTTTAAAGAACATCTTTCTAATAAGGACTATACGGCAAAAACTATTTCTCGCAAATTAAATTCTGTAAAAAGTTTTTTTAGGTTTCTAGTTGAAGAAGGAGTTGTCGATCGGGATGTTTCTCGTCAAGTTAAGCATCCTAAAATTGAAAATGACTTGCCGAGGGTTTTAAAACCAATGGAATTTAGGGCATTACGCGACATTTGTCGGCACGATAAACGTACTTTAGCGATTGTTGAGCTGATGCTGCAAGCCGGCTTACGAATTAGCGAAGTGGCTAACTTAAACTTGGAAGATATTGAAGAAGACATAATTAAAGTAAGCGCGTATGAAAGCCATGATGGACGAGAAATTCCGCTTAACCGAGCAGCAAAAGAGGCAATTGACGATTACCTAGAAGAAAGAGGAGAGGCAAGAAAAAACTATTTATTTATAACCAAAACTGGACGCCAGCTTTTAGTCCGCAATATTCGGAGTATAATTAACCGATATTTAGAAAAAGCCGGTCTTGAAGATGTCAAGGTAAATGATCTGCGGAATACTTTTATAGTTGAACAGCTTTCTGCCGGTGTTCCTTTAGACGTTGTTGCCGACGTGGTTGGTCATAAGCGGATTTCGACAACCGAAAGATATTTAAAATTAGTGGATAAGGAAAAAGAAGAAGAGGTTGAACTCAAAGAACTTTAAGCCGCTGAACGCTGTCTTATCTCTCTCTCGACTTCTTCTGCTGCAGTTCCGTATTTAAGGACACTTAACCGCTTAATTTTATCAGCAAGCTGAGGATTTCTTCTTTTTTTGTCAAGCTTCATATTTTTAGTCGTGTTGAGTGAAAAAGGCGGTACTGGTTCATTATCAATCATAGTTTTTACGTAAGCGTGAAATCTCTCTACATTTAATAGATCCTGTTCGTCAAATATCGGCTGAAATTCTCTGGCAAGGTAATTGGCGTCAGTGACGCCTACCCGGAAAGAGAGTATTGTTCCAACATTTCCGAAAATCGCGTTTTTGACTTCTTCCTCCATTTGTCCAATAAATTGATTAGCGACAGTTAAATTCATATGATACTTTCTGGCTTCTGATAGAATCTGGGCAAAATCAGGTGTAGCAAAGTTCTGGAATTCATCAACATAAAGATAGAAATCCCGCCGTTGTTCTTCGGGAATATCCTGACGGCTCATTGCTGCCATTAAAAGTCGTGGAATTAAAACTAAACCTAGGAAAGAGGCATTTTCTTCGCCTATTTTACCCTTAGCTAAGTCAATAATGAGTATTTTGCCTTCATCCATAACTTGACGGAAGTTGAAAGCGGATTTTGATTGGCCGATAATATTCCTCATCATTTTATTGGTTACAAAACGTCCAAATTTGGAGACGATGTAGTCAAGAGTTTCTGACTTGTGAAAATCGGAAGTGTGGGCAATTTGTTCAGTCCAATATTCCCTAACTACTGGATCTTTTACTTGAGGAAGTATTTTTTTCAGGTACGGCCCCCCCGGGTTTTGCAGTATTTTAACCACTTCCATAAAAGTAGCGTTATCAATACTCATTGCGGTAAGCATTGCGTTTCTAACTGCATGTTCAAATCTGGGGCCGACAATCCCGGTTTTATAAGGGTCGTATAATTTATACATTAAATTGATAACTGATGTAGCGACAAAGTATTTTTGGTCATCGGTTTTAGCTTCCAGTAAATTTAAGCCCATTGGGCGCTCAGTATTTGAAGGATTGAAATAGATTACGTCTTCAGCTCTTTCCGGGGGAATATATTCCAGAATTTGTTCGGCTAAATCATGTACATCGATTAAACAAACCCCTCTGCCGGCGTTGATATCCTGGATCATCATTTCTTTCATTAATTCCGTTTTGCCGGTTCCTGTTTTACCAACAATATAAAAATGGCGCTGGCGGTCAATGTTTTTAACATATACCGGTTTTTCCGTCCCTCGGTAGTAGCTTCTTCCTAAATAGAGACCTTTTTTAGGTAAATTTGGCGGAGGCGGCGCCGGTTTGGCCTTTAGCCAGTCAATGTTGGGTGCTTCCACGGATTGATTGGGAAAATGAAAAAGGGAGGCAATTTCTTCGCTGTTGAGTATTGTTTGTCCGCCTCGCCAAAAAATCGGCTGATAACGGTATAAAAAGTCAATCATAAAAGAGTGTTTAAACCAAATTTTCTTAGAGGTAAGACGGTTCCAGGGAGAAGAAAACTGGGCAAAAGCCGAAGTTATATTGCTTAAATGCGATTTGGCTTCGGGCATAGTATCCGAGCAAACGACAATTCTAATAGTTGTTTCAAATCCTGCTTTGTTGGTTTTCGAATCAATTGCTTCTAAGGTTTCCGCATCAATTTTAAATTTAGCTTCTTCAGGATCGGCTTCCTGTTTTTTTATTTCACTGACGTAATTTTTCCCGGAAGATTTCCAATCATTTTCTGCCGGTGAAATTAATATTTGAATTGCCGCCCCTTCATTTTCATTTAACTTTGCCATTGAGGCGGTAATTGATGACAAAGAATCGGTAGACAGCTCCTTGTACGTTTTTAATGGGAAGTAAGGTTCTTTTTTTTGAATAAGCCATTTGTAAGCAACTTTTCCCTGTTTATTAAAAATATTATACTCATCAACTGGTTTAACTGCCGCGTCAGGATAACCGCCGTGTATTTGGTGTTCGACAAGGCCCTGTATTTCTTTAGGACAGCAGACAAAGAATTTGATTTCTCCATTTACGGCAACCAGTTCAAAAGAAATATGCGGCTGTGTTTTAAGAAGTTTAAATTTACCGCCCTCTTTGATGGAATAAAGCGAAGCAATTATTTGTTCCATCGCATCTATTTTGATTTCGTTGTCTCGAGGAACCATTACCTGAAGGAGTACAAAATTCAAAGATTTTTGTTCTCTATCCTTTGACCTCCACCAAATAATTAATCCATATGATAAAAAAGCTAATCCGGCTAAGGCACAAAGAAAAACAAGACTGATTAAAGTGTAGTACGCAATGATGTTGAATAATTGATTAAAAGCTTGATCCATTATAACTATGAATTAATTTCTAAATTCTACCCCCTCCGGATTCATTTTTATCAGCCGCAGGCACCATTCTGAAAGCCATTTTATTGCTTCGCTAACTTTTTGTTTTAGACCGATGATGAGTTCTTCTTTATCCAGCGGTAGAATGATTTTCGGTTTTTTTGTTGAAGGGGCAGATACCAGGGGTTGGCCGGTCTGGTCGTCTATTACCGGTTTTGCCAAGTATATATCACCTTTTTCAACTCTCTCCAGCCAGCCGGCAATTTCCTTCGGCGGCTCAACTTCAGTTTTTTTACGTTTAAGTTCACCGTTTTTGCCGATTTCCAGTCGTTCTTTTTGCAGCATAAATTAAGTATAACACAAGCTAAAAGCTAAAAGCTAAAAGC
>CAZBPF010000057.1:0-4085 GCA_964493745.1 uncultured Gammaproteobacteria bacterium | reverse complement strand
CCAGAACTCACACCTTTTGTGCGTGAGGCATAAAATAAAAATTCCAAATAAAACTCCCTGTTTTTAATAAAAAAATGAATAATACCTTAAATTATAAAAAGAAAAAAATAAATAAAAAAGGTATTATTCATGGCATCTACTTTACATTCTCTTTTAGGTCTTGACAAGTCAAATCCACTTTTTGAAATACTTTTTAATCCTGAAATTCCAGATGAACTGCTTGTACATTTCGGCATGAAGTTTCTGGAAAAAGTTCCCCGCAATTCTTTCCCCGAAAAACTTTTGATCGCCCGCCTTTTCAATGCCGGTTTCAACAGAAGAAATCTGCGTGAGACTTTCGGCTATGCCATAAAAACCATGCGCAGCTGGGGAGAAAAATTGAGAACTGGCGACAGAGACAAGATAAGCAGTATTGCCGAAGGACAGGGAGCAAAGAAAAAACTTACCAATGAAAGGAAAGCATATATACTGCAACTGTTCCGGGATAATTATGAAAAATATGGATGTCATATAAACAGTTATATACAGGAGAAATATACTGAACTTTATAATGAAAACATCAGTGATGAAGCTCTGAGAATATTTCTTAAGCCGGAAAAAGAAAAACATGAAAAAACTGAAAAAAGTAAATATGTATCTTCCGGGAACTGTTCCGGAAATAACAAACCAGAATATCCTCTAATTCGGAGAAATGAAGAGTTGGCGTTAAAGAACAGAATATATCAGATATTGGAAAAAACAGCTGGTGAAAATTTATCTCAGAATACTGAAAAAAAGGAGAAAGCTTGGAAAAACAGCGAACCTTCAGGTTCAACTGAAAACAAAAATTCCAACTATTCTCCCTGTTTCAGCTCTCATTACAGAAGCAACTTCCCGACAGTAAAGAGTAACTTCAGAACACCGTTGTTCTGTCATCATACAGGTTTACTGTTAGCCAGACCTTACATAGACTTTATAAGCAAAGATCTCGGAGATATAAAAGATATTGTAAGACAATGGACAGCGATGGTGTTAAGCGGCTGTCAGAATATTGAGCAGGGACAGAGATTGAATTACAGAGCACTTGAGCTTTTTATCGGGAAACAGAAAACTTCTGCGAACAGACAGAGAGAAGAACTGAAATTTATTGCTGAAAAGGAAAATGTTTATAGGCTGTTTCGCATTAATATGATAATGCTTGGAGTTGAGAATGATAATACATTTATGCTTGATCCCCATGGAGTTCCCTATACCGGGATGCTCAAAACTTTACGGGGCTGGATAGGATGTTCAAAATCTATAGGAAAGGTTTATTATCTGGATTTGATTCATTCGCTGGATGGAGCACCGGTGTTTTCAGTTATCAAAGACAACTATTATGATCTGAGACAGCGTTTATTTGCAGATATAAAGGAGTTCAGGAAAGTATTGAGCGGCAACAAAAACAGAAAACTTACTTTTATTATAGACAGGGCGATTTACGGAGTGAATTTTATATTGGAAGCAAGAGCTCAGGGAATATATATCATCACCTGGGAGAAAAACTATAAAAAAGGCGCCTGGGAAAAGGAGATAAAAAAAACTCCTGAAAAACGAAAATCAATAGAAAAATTCTTTATCATAAAAAACAGGAATCGAAAAGAGGATACCAAAACATATACTGTTGAATATTTCAAAAGGCCATGGCCCAGGGAAAAGTCTATTGCACAGTATATTCTTATGTTATCAAAACCTGATAAGGAGCCCATAGAATTATCTGTTCTATCTGCAGATTACGAAAGAAATGCTGAAGAAGTTCTCAGAAATATTTTGACCAGATGGCTTCAGGAAAATGATATAAAATTTATCACAGTACTGGGTATCAATCAAATAACCTCATACAGCTGCTATTCATATATAGAAATAGCTGATATGCTTATTGATAGAGAATTTGACAATAAACAATATATTAGACTGTCTTCTCTAAGACTCAAACTGAAAAAGAAACTTGGACTGCTGCTGCTGAAAAGAGAAAGTTATATTGAAAAAAAGGAGGACAATCAAAAAATACTAAATGAGAAAAAAACAGAATGTATTAAAAAATTGCATTCAGACTGTCTGTCTGAAAAGAAGGGTGCGCAGTTGAATAAAAAAATAGAAAAATTAAAAAAAGCAATCAGTAAACTCTGTCAGGATATTCAAAAGAAACTGGATGATAATTACGAAAAACAAAGTGACCTGAAAAAAGAGATTTCCACAATAAACAGCCAAATAGAGAACATTCCCAGAAAAATATCAAGACGTGATTTTCTTGTCGAGGAGGAATATGTACGACTGAATTTTATGCCGAAAACATTTATGGATGCCATAAAAATAATATCCAGAAATATAATTTATAAACTTCTTGAAATATTCAGACCCAAATGGAATAATTACCGAAATGATATAAGTATTTTACGAGAACTGATTTTCTCTGTCGGACATATAAATGAAGATGCTGACACTATATTCATCTACTTAAATCCTCCCAGAGAATATTCTCGCAAGGAAGAAGAAAAAATTCTTGCATTTATTGCCGAAATAAATTTGATGATCAATGAATATTATTCTCTCAGCAAAAAAATTAACATCACTCTTTACGATTTTTGAAAAGATAATATCAGGGAGTTTTATTTGGAATTTTTATTTATACTTAGCGTCATAAATACTTGCGGTTTTAAAAAAGCGTGATATATTACCTCTATAAACCAATATGGAGGAGTATAATGCTTAAAGTTAAAAGCCCAGAGACAGCAACAATGATAATCCAGGATGAAATTCGAAGGAATGCCGATGCACGGTACGAGCACCGGCTTCATGCGGTCCTGATGGTAGCGCAGAATATCAGCTGCGCCAAAGTAGCACGAATATTCGGAGACTCCGAACGGATTGTACAGAAATGGGTAAAGGACTATAATCAAAATGGTTTGTCTGCTCTGTATGATGCACCGATTCCGGGCCGTCCGCCACGCTTAAACGAAAAGCATCTTGCAATGATTGATCAGGTTTTGCGCAAGAATCCTCGTGAAGCCGGATTGGATTGTGTTGTTTGGGATGGTAAAACTCTATCATACTGGATTAAAAGGGAATTTGATATTACTTTAGGTGTTCGACAATGTCAGAGGATATTCCGTCAGTTAGGGTTCAGATTCAGGAAGCCTCGCCCCCAAAGTGCCAAAGCGGATTTGCTTAAGCAGTCGGAATATAAAAAAACTCATTGAGCTTCGGGAGCAAGGGTATGATTTATGGGCAATGGATGAAGTCCATTTCCAGCAACAGGGGACACGTTGCCGGATGTGGATTCCTCCGGAAGAAAAATCTCCGGTCGTTTTGCAGGAGCCGACAAGAAAAGGTATTGGATATTTTGGAGCAGTCCGTATTCGTGATGGAAAATTTATTTTTGATAAAGAAGAACAGATCTTCAATGCAGAAACAACATGGGGGTTTCTCAAAAAACTGAGAAAAGCAGCCTGTCACTCAGGCAGGCCTGTGGCTGTCATTATTGATAACGCCCGATACCATCACGCCGTTATACACAAAAAATGGCGCAATGATGCTGACAGGAGATTTAAAATGCTGTATTTACCGCCATACAGCCCGGAGTTGAATCCTGTGGAGCGAGTGTGGAAGCTGACCCGCAGAAAAAAATTGCATAATCAATATTTTCCCAGTCTTGAAATCATGGAGCATGATATCGAAGATTTGTTTCAAGAATGGCATTATGGTTCAGAAGATCTGAGACGGCTATGCAAAATAAGATAAATAACCGCAATGTTTTATGACGCGACGTATAGTTCTAGTGAATCCATCGATATAAACCTTAATTTTACTGATATCTAGACATTCAAATAGACCACCATTGATAAATGGAATTTTCTTGAAATAATCTAAAATATGGTCAGGTTGTTCAAATAACTTTTCATATCGATATACATATTTATTTCCCCAATCGTTATTACGTCCCTTTTTAACAGTGAATTGGTCTCTGAAACGTCTTTTATCTATAGGAGTATTCAGGGTGGCAAAAAATAGATTTTGAAGAATAGCTTTATAATAAGTACTAAACTTTTCCCATTTTTTTGAGCTGA
>CAZBPF010000056.1:0-4128 GCA_964493745.1 uncultured Gammaproteobacteria bacterium | reverse complement strand
TATAATTGACACATTGCCGTTTTTCATAATTACTTATAAACCTCATGGGTGCCGATATTCACAAATAAAGCCTTGCCTTCGTCCATAAACTTAAAAATAACACGGTAAGAATAGTTAACTGAAAAAGAATAGTAATCTTTTAATCTACCTTTTAACTTATGTGTTTTTAGTGAAGGGTGAAACGGATTTTGCCGAAAAATTTTTTTCTTTTTTTCGAGTTTATCAGCAATGTGACGAGGAACATCTTTTAATGATTTTTTAAATTTTGGTAACAAATATATTTTAGTCTTTTTTCTCGTCATTTTGAAGATCTTCCCACAAGTCAACAAAACTACCCTTGAACTCTTCTATTTCACCATTTTTTATCGCTTTTTCTGCCTCAGCAATCGCTTCCAGAGTATCCTTCATTTCCCATTCGCGCTGTTTTTTCTTCAAATTTTCATATTCCTCTAAACTCAAAAGAACTGCCTGGGGAGTATTATTCCGAACTACATAGTAAGGTTCGCCTCCTTCCCGAACAGCATCCACTACCCGCCCAGCACGGCGCTGAAGCTCAGAAGTGCTGACCATTTCTGGAACAAACTGGTATTGTTTATCTTTTTTACTCATACTTCTAATTTAGCATATACAAATATTTATGTCAAATATTGCATATACACTAAATTATTAGTTTTAAATCCTCAATTCCACCCAATTATCTTTCAACCACTGCCGAGGTTTTTTATAATCAGGCAAAATTTTCTTCACCCGTTTCCAAAACTGCCTCGAATGATTAGGTTGTTCACCATGAACCAATTCGTGAACGACAAGATAATCAATCACGGCCAAAGGCGCCATCACAATCCGCCAATTGAAATTTATATTTCTGGTTTTACTGCTGTATGAACCCCACCTTTTTTTCGCCCACGACACCTTAACCTGATTTACTTGGCAGTTAATCAAAGGACTATATTTTTCCACCCGCCTGGTCAACCAATCCAACGACCTCTTTTTATACCACTTAACCATCAACTTCCTGGCCCTGGTTTGATTATTTTTAGAAATATAAAAGCCGTCATTAAAATAAACGTCTGAAAAATCTTTATCGGTAAAATTCAGTTGATACAAATTGCCTAAATACAAAAACTTCTCGCCGTTAATAAATTTTTTTGAAGTAACTCTGGCCATCCGGCCGGCTTTTTTTCTTATCCATCTTTTTTTCTTATCAATAAATTCTTCTATTTTTTTATCTGACAACCGCTTCGGCGCCCGGATAATTAATTCTTTTTCCGGCGTCACTTCCAAACTAACCGTCCTCCGACTAGATTTAATTAAGTTTGTCTTTAACCCGAAGTAACGTTTATTCATTCCATATTCTATAATAAACTCTAAATAAAATCGGCCGCATCTCCGAAGTCCTCTAACTCTTAACTACTTTCCCAAAACTCTTGAATTTTAAAACCAAAAGCAACTATCTTAATTATTTACTCCCATGTTATAATATTTTCTACAATGACAGTGGAATTTAGCCGCAATACCCCAAAGGCAGTATACCGGTTCACTGCCTCTGAATTTATAAAAATTAATCAGGAATTTGCCCCGGAAGTTAAATTCAAAATAAACGATCCTCTAAATCTTATTTATCTAAAAACCGAAATTCAACAACCACTTTTGGAACTTACCCTAAACTGTATTGAACAAGACGCTGAACAAATAAAAATTGATGTTCGTCCAGGAGAATTAAGGATAGAAGATGATGTTCAACACTCAAATGCAAATGAATTAGCAGAAAAATTAAATCAGAAAAAAGTAAACACAACTAAACCAATAGACACAGAATACGACTTTGCTTGGGGCGGATGTGGAATATGGTCAACCAGAAAAGCTTTGAAAAAAATCGGCGGTAAATTAACTTATCACGCAACTGAAAACAACCGAATCATCGCAGTCGCTACTTGGACAAATTAAACTCTTTTACCCCCTACAGCTTTCTTGAATCATAAGCCCAATGGAGTAAGGCCTGTCTCTGTTTTTTTCGGCAGTCAAAATCTCCCTTTTGACAATTCTTTTCCACTGCTCCCCAGTGCCGCCGAAAAGCCCGCCAGCGTTTAATCTGCCGGTCATCTTCTTCCGGTATTCGCCGGCCCATATAATACCGGCAGTACCACTGAAACCAACCGCGCGGATCTTCCTTATAAATCCAACCTTTTTTCCGCCAGTGGGACAAAGGCATCGAGGCGTCAACCCCAAAATAATTTAAACTCGGGTCTTTTTTCTCCGGTGAAAGCTTGGCATTTTTAAACCAATCGTCGGGAAACTCATCTTTGGTATCAGTCATATACTTACCGCCGAATACACCCAACTGAAGCATTTCTTTTGGCGTTAAATGCGGCTCAAAATCAGGATGAAAATTCTTCCCCACCGGCTCAGTCAAATAATAGGCGTACCCGGTCTGCATCTGGTCATCAACTACAATTTTCTTTTTCATTATTATCCACAAAAATTATACCATTTTAAAAATAACTAATTTATGACATAATAAACTATGGCTGAAATACAAGAAGCGCCTCAACCGGAAAGAAAAGAAAAAAAAATATCGCCACCCTGTCGGGAATTTTTAAATTTTTTAGATAAAAATGAAATACCCTTGGCCGACCATATACGGGAAGTGGCAGAGGGAACATCAATAAACACCAGGCACGGAAATGAATTTAGTCAAGCATCAGGAAAAATTATTAGGCGGGTTTGCGCCCATCAGCCCGGAGAAATTCTTCGCTTAAGATCCTTCGGTTTAAACTATGCAGAAATTGAAGATGATATTATTGACTTTATAAAAAGCCAGGATGAAGAACTTTCACCCTTCGAAGTTGACCGTCTGGTTGAATTAGAAATGGAAGAACTTCCCCGCAATCCCAAAGGTTTTTATGACCAAATGAATTCTTTAGAAGCTGATCAAGAATTTAACCATCAAGGAACAGAATTATTAGTATCATTACTCAAAGATTCAATTAACCCCCAAGAAACAACACCAAAAACAACAGAATTAGATTATGAGCCGACATATAAATTTAACATTTGCAAGGATTCGGAATTTTATTTGTCCGCATCTATAGAGCCAAAATTTAGAAGAGAAAACGCCGCCTCTGTTCTTGTCTATTATGACGATAGCGGGCCCTTAATACTTCAAAAAACAGGCCGGTATAAAATTAACCACAAACCCAACTATAAAGAAAAAGGATCCAGCAATTCAACCGCTGTTACTTTACGGCCAATCGTTGTTAACGGAATAAAACTACCCCCCGGAACACTAGTTGGTCCGGCGATGACCGAAAAAGCTGAAAGCTTGGTCGAATCCCCCAATGATAACGCCCTGCCGATTTCTGAACTAAAAGGTATTCATCCTTTAAGACTAACCATATTCAGTCTCCCACCGGAAGAGCAAGAAGCTACTTTTGGTGAACACTATAAAGACTTCGATGAAACACTAAAAGGATGGACTTATCAAAGAAGAGATTTACCAACAATTGAAACCTTCCAAAAATTCGCCGAAAAAGTAGTAGAAAAACAATCTTCCTGAAATTTTTAAAACACTCTATAGTTAGTGGTATACTTTTTAAGATGGTAAAAAGTGGATCAACTGTTGTTCTTTTCAAAAACAATGCTAAAAAAGAAGTCTTTCTTGTTTTCCGTTCTGATTATCCTATCTGGGTAACAACAGGAGGAGCAATCGAAGATAATGAAACCCCGGAACAAGCGGCAATTAGAGAAGCATACGAAGAAACCGGATTTAAAGTAAAAATAACAGATTATTGTGGAGTTTATAACCTTATTAATCACAAATCTTATTTATTTGAAGGCAGAGTAATTTCAGGAAAATTCCGTCCTGAATTTCCCGGTTGTAAAGGAAAATGGTTTTCTATTAACAATTTGCCAAAAGACATCATTGACCGGACTAAAACAAAAATATTTGATGCGGCAAACCATCAAGAAGAAGCATTTGAAAAAGAAGCTGAACCCTTAAAATTATCAAACAACTTTCATTTAATCATCCGCCACCCTCTTGCCTTTCTAAAATTCACCTACAATAAACTAAAAGAACGCCTGATTTAGATTTTGCCTCATCCGTATTAATTATCAAAAATTATTTCA
>CAZBPF010000055.1:1655-4143 GCA_964493745.1 uncultured Gammaproteobacteria bacterium | reverse complement strand
AATTGCAACTTTCATAATTTCTTATTATTAGCTTTTCAAAGCTTTTTTATATCCTTCTATTGTCAATTTTGCTGTTCTCTTCCAGGAGTATTTATCGACTTGTTTTCTACCCAGTGCAATCATTTTTTCTTTTAATTGACTGTCATTTTCAAGGCGTTTAATTTGTTCTGCTAATTGTTGACTGCTGTCGGCATCAAAATAAAGCGCCGCTTTTCCATAAACTTCAGGCAGACAGGTTGCCCGAGAAGCAACTACCGGTGTACCGGCAGACATTGCTTCCAAACCGGTTAATCCAAATCCTTCCATTAATGACGGCTGAACCAAACAAACCGCTTCTTGATAAAGATTAATTAAATCAGGGTCAGGCACAAACCCTAAAAATTTAACCTGTTTGTTAACATTTAATTGGTTAACCTTATCTTTTACTCTTTCCGTAAAAATATTTCTACTACAGGCAATTCCCAGTTGAAAATTGGGAAGACTTTTAAGGGCTTTAAGAAGGATATTAATATTTTTATGGGGGTAAAGACTGCCGGTATAAATTAAATAAGGTTTTTTTAATTTGTATTTTATTTTTATAGATTTATCTAATTTTAATTTTTTTCTTTTTTCTGTTGCTTCGGGTGTAACAATTATTTTGTCTTTTGGAGTACCGAAATCAATGTGAAGTTTATTACGCCAGAATTGAGACGGAACAAAAATTAGCGCAGAATTATTTAAGGCGTGTTTCACCTGCAGTTTATAAGCCAAATGTTTCAACCAGTAAATCCATTTTGCCCTTGTTGTTGTCTCGCCGCCGGTAAAGTAATGTTTAATCAAGTCATGAATGGTGACGACAAACTTTTTTCTCCAAAAAATTGGACCATTAAAGTGTGGAAAGTGGACCAAGTCAGGATTCAATTTCCTTAGAACTAAAGGAATTTCTATCTGCTCAAAAAGAGAATAATGCCTTGCCCTAACCGGAACATATTCAAATTTATTATCTAATTCCTCTTTTACTTTTTCTAATTTGCGATTATTAACTAATAAAAATATTTCAAAATTTGAATTCGCAAATTGAAAATTTTTAACCAAGCTTGAAATATATCTGCCGATTCCGGCGTGTTCCAGACCGTACATCCTAGCGTCAAAAACAATTCTTTTCATCTCAGCTTATGTTTTAAAATTCTAAAAAAGCCCTTAATTTTAATCGCTGTTAAAATAAATGAAGTGATAATTGGCGGGTATTTATCCTGATAAAACTTTTTATAAAAAATATTCATTGCCCGGATTGATTCCCGGGCAGTTCTCAGACGGGTTTGTTTATCTGCTTTGACTACTCCCATCTTTTGTGATTCTTTCCGCAAACCCGAACTGGCTCCTTTATAGTGAGTGACAATCGGTTCTGGATAAAAAATAACTTTCCAGCCATTTTGCTTAATCCGGTAAAAAAGATCAAGGTCTTCCCCGTAGAAGAAATATTCGTCATCCCACCCACCTAATTTATCAATAATTTTTTTCCGAGTAAGCAGAAAGGTGCCGAAACCGGCATCCATTTCATGTACTTGGTCAAGATTTTTATAATGCTGGTGATATTGGCCGAAGAGTTTTGTTTTTGGAAACAACTTTTCCAGTCCGAGAAAATAAGTTAAAGATGCCCACGGCGTTGGAAAACCGCGGTGGCAATCCGGATCCATTCCGCCGCAAAAAAGAATAGTTTTTGGGGTTAAAGCTCCAACTCTTGGATGGTTTTCCATATAATCTAAAACTTTTCTAAAACCATCCGGTTCAACTATCGTATCGGAGTTTAAAAATAGAATATATCTTCCCATTGCCTGTTTAAGGCCGACATTATTTCCGCCTGAATAGCCGAGATTTTTATTATTAAAAATAACTTTAAGGTTTTTGTTTTTTGGCCTAAGCTGTTTAAGGTATTCTTTGCTACCGTCGGTGGAATTATTATCAACAACAATGATTTCAAATTGGTGTTTGCTATTCGCTGTTCGCTGCTCACTTTCAAAAATAGATTCCAAACAATTTTTAAGCAGTTCTTTAGTGTTATAGTTAAGAATAATTACCGATAAATCAACTTTTGACATATATTATTTAATTTTTATATAAATTGATAACAATTTTTGTGCGCTCTGTTTCCATGAATACTTATCTTTAATTAAATTACGCCCATTTTGACCAATTTCTTTTAACTTTTGTTTATTATTTAAAAATTGAACGGTTTTTTCGGCTAATTGTTGAAAATCCTTTTCAATGATTACGTGTTGATTATTAACCGCCTCTATCCCTTCTATACCTGAAGGCGTTGTTATTATCGGCAGTCCGCAGGCCATTGCCTCAAAAAATTTAGTTCTACTTCCTCCGCCGCTTCTAATCGGTGCCGCTAGAATCCAGCTTCTCGTGTATATTTCTTTTGGGTCGTCAATTTCACCGTATTCAACGGATGAGTCACCCGGTTGAACTAGACCGGTTGATTCAACGTACTCTTTAGAATACC
>CAZBPF010000055.1:0-1555 GCA_964493745.1 uncultured Gammaproteobacteria bacterium | reverse complement strand
TGGTGGTAAACGGCAAACTCAATTGTCTGGTCAACCAGTAAAACGGGAATATTTGTCTTTGGTATATTCGGCATTAAATAAAAGCACTCTACGTGAACTAAGTCATAGTCATGGCTGGTCAGCTCTTTCTTAATAAGTTTTTTCAGTGGTAGAGAAAAATAATTGCTTACTAAAAAGGGATACGGACTGAATCCGGTTAAAAGAATTTTTTTCAACTGCCAGGTTTCACCGCGGTTGACAGTAATAATTTTTTGGCAAAAGGGTTCCAATTTTTTAATTAATTCTTTATCCTGATCAGGAAGAATAAAACTGATCAAAGTAATTTCACACTTTTTTGAAAGGTGTTTAATTAGATTATATGACCGTGTTTGTCCGCCTGAAAAACCCGGAATTGGCAGATACGGTGTGATCATCAATATTTTCATTTAAGGTTTTGACATTCTTTCAAATTGATTATAATCCACTTCTCATTATCATCTAAAACAGAGCACTTAGTTTTTAATTCTGCTGTGGTTTCGTCAAAATTTACGCTGACATAATAATCGGCGCCCATTTTAATCAACTCTTTGACATCTCTTGTCACTGCCGGCCAACCTTGACGTTTGGTTTGATAAAGAAAGGCGGTATCTCCTTGATAAGGAGCAATAACTCTAGCTTCTTTGGGAAGAAGTTTATCGGCCGCTTTTCCGGCGGCAATAATTTCAGGATGGTTTATTTTATAATATTGGTGGACTTGATACCAAGAAAAACCAAAAGCAAACAAACAGCTGACGATTAATAAAGTATAACTTAAATACTTATTAAACTTTAACGGCGGATTTAAAAGCAAATAACTACCTTTAGCCAAAAAAACGGATATTACCGGTAGAATAATTACTTGATAGTAATCGTGCTGGACATTACCCCAGGCAAAAACAACAAAATATGTCAAGATTCCTAAACCCCATAAATAAAAATGCCAACTAATTTTCTTATTAATTTTAGTGATTAAGCCGAGACCAAAAGGAATCAATCCCCATGAGCCGAGGATAAGCCGTCCGATTCTTTCTTCAAAAAGCCACCGCCACCAGGCCGGCCGCAGACGAATATTATTTTGGTTTAAAAGCCACTGATTGACCGGAATTCCTTCAGGAAATTGTTGAATCCACATTCTCCAGCCAATTAAAGGAATAATAATTAATAAACTGTAACTGGTAACCGACAACAGATTCTTGAAATTAATTTTTCTAAGAAAAATAAACAAAAGGCAGGGAAAAATTAGAAAAACAGCATATGGTTTAGTCAATAAAGCCAAACTTCCAAAACCTAGACCGAGATAAGTTTCGATATTCGATATTCGGATTTCTGATTTAGTTATCAAGTATATACTTGCCAAACTAAAACAAACCATCAATGAGTCGGGTAAAATTGCCCGTGAATAAAAAATGCTGAACGGCAGAAAAAGAAAAAAACTGGCGGCGAAAATCGCCGTTAGCCGGTTAATTTGTTTTTTAACTATTAAGTAAAGAAAATAAGCAGTTGTTAAACTGGCTAAGACGGAAACCATTCGCCCGGC
>CAZBPF010000054.1:0-4230 GCA_964493745.1 uncultured Gammaproteobacteria bacterium | reverse complement strand
ACCAATTAGCTTGCTGATTACCAAAAGCCCTTGTAAAGACAAAACCGGGTCGGATAATAAATATGCCATCAACGGCCCTTGGTGCATACCCAACTTCATAAAGTTTTCAGCAATCGGCACTTCAACCAAGGCCGGGAAATAAGCTATCGCTCCAAACAAAACAGCGACAAAATTAGTCAACAGATTATTATTGCTGGCTAAAGATTGAAATTGTTGTTCAGGAATTATTTCAGTTATTACTGATGCAAAAAATACTCCAATTAAAAGCAAAGGAATAATTTGAGTAACAAATTTAATTGTCTCCTCCCACCAAGCTTGTCTTTTTGAAGAAGCGAGCCACCTAAATGTCATTACCACCTGAATTAAAATCAAAGGCAAAATTAATCCATACCTTAAACTACTACCAATCGGGGCGGTGCCGACAATTAAAATCACAATTAACGTCCCCCAAAACCACCAAGTTTTTTTACCTTGCAGACGATCCAAATCCTCTTTAACTATCGGTGTTTCTCCGTCCTCATGACCGTCTCCGAAAATTATTTCCATAATCAACCCCGTTAAAATTGCAAAAACAACAGAAAAAACAAACCGCCATAAACTAAGCCCCCACCCCAATCGTTGGCCGGTCAGCACTAAAGTCACTAGATTAAACGCCGGACCGGCATAAAGAAGAGTAACAGCAACACCTAAACCAGCGCCTTTTTTCCAAATGCCGGCAAAAAGAGGCAAAATCGTACAAGAACAAACTTGGACAAGAAAACCACTGGTTACTGCAATTAGGTAAGCTAATCCTTTTTTTGCTTTCCCGGACAAATATTTTAAAACCTGACTAGAATCAATCAAGCTGTTAATTGCACCGGCAATAAAAAAAGCCGGGATTAAGCAAAAAAGAACATGGGCGGAAAGGTAATCGACCAACCCCAGCCAGCCCTGGTAAACCGCTTGACCAATCAACTCTTGCACGCTTTCTTGGCTTAAAAAGCCGCCAATTTGATCCTGCCAAAAGTAAATAACCAAATAAGCACCGGCTAATAAGCCGATCACCCAATTTTTCTTAATAGTTTTAAGTATTTTCATAATTTATTTGTTGTTTTTAGAAATTAAGTCTTTAATTTTCTCAACATCATTGACAAAGCCGGTTAAAACCGGTTGGTCATCAACTACTAAAACCGGACTGGACATTACTCCCAACTCCATAATTTTCTGGATACCTTCCTGCCCGGAAACGTATTCAACCTCCTGATCTATCCCTAGTTCATCGACCGCTTTTTTAGTCAGCTCTAACAATTTTTTACAAGTGGGACAGCCAGAACCCAAAACTTGGATTTTCATTTTTCCTCCTTAAATAAATTAAAAATTAAATCAGTCAATTTTTTTCCCTTTCCGGTCAGAGTATAATATTTTCGCCGTCCTTGTCGGCGGCTTTCAACTAAGTTAGTTTTTCTAAGGTCACTTAAATGATGAGAAATTAAACTTTGACTCATATCAAAACAGTCTTCCATTTCACAGACACAACATTCCCCTTGTCTTAAAACGCACATCAACTCTAACCTGTTTTTTTCAGCAATAAGCTTTAATAAAGAAGAAATCTCTTTTATTTTGTTCGATTCTTCCTTGTTGAGACGACAGCAGTTATATGAGTTCATATTCATATATATTATGGCCTTGTTATTCCTTTGTCAAGAGATTTAAGACTCTCCGTCAAAGATTGGGATAAGAAAATAAGTCAAAACACGGGCGATTCATGAATCGCCCCTACAGCCCACCATTCCCCGATGTCATATGCAGTTCACCTTTAATTGTTTGGTCGCAGGGGCGTATTGCATACGCCCTTCTGAATTTAACAGCGGAACTTCAAGTTCAACCGTCTACTTAAGTCCACGATCGTAGCCGTAAGTAGACGGTGGCGTTATTTTCTTTTTTATGGGCCTCTCTGTTACCTCAATTTCTGACATAGAGCTATAATTTTTTATTTACTCTAATCATTCGAATCATTATAGTGTATGAAAATATTGAAATTTTGGTATTCGTTAACTTTTTTAAACCCGGTTTTTAGTTCAGCTGAAACTCTCTCCAAAAGCGATGCATCACTATCAATAACTACTAAATCCGCATTTTTAATATTTTTCATTTCTTCATCTAGGTGTTGACCACGATACCCTAAGTGAAACCAGGTAACATACTTGTTTGAAAACTTTCTATCAGTTAAAGCTAAAATCCAGGGTTTGTCCGTGTAGATATAAATCGTTTCGTATTCCAAATAATTTTTATTTAAATAATCGGACAGTATTTTTGTTTTTTCTACTCCATCACCGGTCCGCCACCAAAAATTACCTTTTGACTTTTCACGTCCTAAAACAAAGCCGTTGAAAAATGAAGAATAATATTGTTTAAATGGAGCATAATAACCAATACCGCCTGTTTTTATTAATGCCCATAAATAAGGAATAAAAAATATTAAAATAATTAATTTATTATGCAGGGATAGTTTTTTTTTCGCTTTTTCCAAAATCAAACCAATCAACAAACTGGCGCCGGTTAAAACCTGCAGGTAATAATGGCCGTAATTTTTACCCGACAGTAAACTGCTAAAAAACTGGAAGCTAAACAAATTAACCACTAAAAAAAAGAATCCTGAAATTCTATTTTTCGTGTAAGCAAATAGACTAAAAAATAAAATTGGTAATAAACCGAGTAGGTTAAAAGTATTATTAGCACTTACTGAATAAAGAACGTTAAAAATAATATTTGCGTAAACGAAATCGGTTAATCCTCCCTGGAGGTAAAAATAAAATAAAGTGGACAACAATGGGATGATAAAACCAAGACCAAAGGTAACGACTCTTTCTAAAGTTTCTTTTAATCCGTCTTGTCGGTAATAAATAAATAAAAAAGAACTAAAAAGTAAACCAAATTCAACCGCACCGGGAACTTTAGTCATTAACGACAAATAGGCCAAAAAACCAATCAAGCCAAAATATTTTTTTCTTGTCAATAATAAAAATCCAAGAAGATTAAAAACAATAAAAATAACTTCGGCATTAAATACATTGCCCTCCAGCATTGTTGACCCGAGAAAAAAAGATAAAAATAAAAGTGAGATAAATCTTGGCAGATTATTAACTTTATCTTTAAGAAGGTAATTAACCATAAAAATTGTCAGCACTCCAAACCCAATACTTAAAGCTTTTAACAAGACCAAACCGGCGGGCCAACCAACAGCATCGGCAGCGGCAAAAATTAAAAAAATCAGCGGCGGCTTGTGGTCCCATGTTTCGGTGTAAAGTTTTTTACCGCTGACAACCTCACTACCTACTGCTGCATAGATGCCTTCATCTCCATACCAATAACTTTCATAAAGAGAGGGAAAACGAAGGAGAATAAAAATCAAAACCGGCAAAAAAACTATCAAAAAAGCTTTCTTTTTGGACATTAGTGCTTTATTATACCTAAGATTTCCGGTAGCGTGAAATCAGTTCAACCCGCTTTTTCAAAAAATTACTTTTATTTAAAAAAGCGATTTTAACCTGGTCACCTTTATCTAAAATTACCCGGCCCCGATTAACCAATTTTTTGGGTTTACCTCCATCAATAAAAATTGAAAAAGAATCTTCTTGAAAAGGTTTAACCGCCATTTTCTGTGCTTTTAAAATATCGTTAAGATATCGGTTAGTGGCAATTCCGACCACTGTCCATAAATTACTGCCCAAAGGAATAACCGGCCCGCCTAAATTAAAATTATAAGCAGTACTGCCTAATTCCGTGCTGATACATATTCCTGTTCCCTTTAGTTCAAAATTGCGAAAAGAATAATCTTTTGTATTAATCTTAAAGCTGTGGTAACCCATGATAGAAGTTCCGAAAACAATATCGTTTACTGCCGTTCCCAGTGATTGGCTGTCACCGGTTTGGATTTCAAAGTCCACCTTTATTCCCCTGGTTGCAATATAATCCAACTCTAAATCATCATTAAATAGATGATCAATAACCTGAATATCTTCGTCAAACTTGTTCATAAGAAAATTTAAGCTTCCGGCACCTCTTCCCAAAAAAGGAACTTGAAAGTGATTATATTTTTGAATAGCGTGTAAGAGTGCGCCGTCACCGCCGGAAACTAAAATCAAATCCGGGTCAGTTTCTTTAATCAATTGAGGATATTTATTTTTTATTAAGTTATTAAAATCTCTACTGCGCCGGTCATCATTTTCAACATATTTAATCTTCATTTTT
>CAZBPF010000053.1:2690-4287 GCA_964493745.1 uncultured Gammaproteobacteria bacterium | reverse complement strand
CTGTCAGCCAGAGGCTGATCCGCCTTTGGCGGAAGCTACGAGGACAATAAAAGTATTTTACCATTACCTTACTTTTATTTCATACAAATTGCCTGGGGAATCCGGGTGGAGTGAGGTCAAAGTAATTAAGCTTTTTCCGGTTGGAGACGGAAAAACGTAGCCATTAACAAACGGCCCCGAATAAATTGTCTGCTGATTTGTAGAATCGTATTCAACAACTTTTACTTCCAAATTTTCCTCGTCGATGTAAATCAACTGGTCGGAGGTTAACCAATTAAGTTTAAACAGTTCTTCTTCAGCGCCGATTTCAAAGTTTGTGTCTTCTTTTAAATCATAAACATATATATTTCCCGGCTTAATTTCCCTTTCTTCCGGCTGAGAAGACCTTGCCGGAGGATGGGGAAGTAAATTTTCCGGAATTTTTGCCGAATCGGTTGCCAAATAAAATATTTTTTCGTCGTTAGGGGAAAAATTAATATTTTGTGCAGAAGCAGTGGCAATATTTTTCAATTCATCAGGTAGTTTAATCAGATTCATTTCCAGGTCGGTTTGAATTTCTTGGTCCCATTCTTCAAAGATAAGGTTGATTCTGAAGCTGGCGTCATTCAAATCCCCGCTGGAAGTAAATCGGGTAGCGTCAATTAAAAAGGCCCGGTTGATATTTTCTTTATTTTCCGCTTCTTCTTCCGCTTCTCGTTCAATTAAAAGAACATTTTTATTATCCGGACTCCAATGGAATTGAGTATTCTCCCAGTCAACATTTTCATAAAAATCAGTTAACTGCTTGGTATTTGACCGGGTTAAAGGCATATTCGTTGATAAATCCAGAAGCCAGATTCCGTTATTTTTTGACTTTGATGCTTTATTGACGCCGTAAACGATTTCTGTTCCATCCGGTGATAACGTTGGGTTAATTGCTCCGGTGTTGGTAAGGGGAGACAGGTCGGGAGTTGATTTAAATAAAGTAGCATTGGCCTGAGTAACAACTTCTTTTTTAATCAATAAAGTTTTTTCCCAGCCAAGATAGCCGTCTTTTTTAATCCGGACTTGATAGGTTTCCGGAGGCAGGTTAAGCGTGTCATCGGTGGCTGTTGCCAGTTTTTCGTTGATGTATACCGAGGCGCCTTTTGGGTCGGAATTAGCAACCAGCAAACCGGTCGGCATGAATCCCAATCCCGGCTTTTGCAGATCCGGTCGGTATCCACGGATAAATAAACTTACCACATAGGTTAAAGCCCCAACTACTATTAATATAGTTGAAATTAGTAAAACAGCTTTCCAGGCCCCTTTCTTATCCATTGTTTTTTATAATAACAGGAATAGAGCTAATAGTAAACAGCAAACAGCGAAGTAGGGGCGAATCATGATTCGCCCTTTTTGTAAAGGTTGCTGATATTTCTGTGGTATAATTTTTTAAGGTCGGTCATAATCCACCTAAAATGATACAAAGTGTATCTTTTAGTCTCATTTAAATTGAAAAGTGAATTTTGAAATTTAACAAATTGCTACATGGTTATATTGCTATATTGTTTTTAATATTTTCAATATAACAGTATGGCAATATAACAGTATGGCAATATAACAGTATGGCAATATA
>CAZBPF010000053.1:0-2590 GCA_964493745.1 uncultured Gammaproteobacteria bacterium | reverse complement strand
CAATATAACAGTATGGCAATATAACAGTATGGCAATATAACAGTATGGCAATATAGCAGTATGGCAATATAGCAGTATGGCAATTTAATTTTATGGCAATATATAAAAAATTAGGAATTGATTTAGGAACGGCCAACTCACTGGTTTGGGAGATTGGCAAAGGTATTGTTTTAAACGAACCGACAGTGGTTGCCGTTTCAGTTGAAGACCAGAAAGTATTGGCTGTCGGCCATCAGGCAAAAAAAATGCTCGGCAGAACGCCCGAATTTATAACTGCCTGCCAGCCGATGCAGGATGGAGTAATTGCCGATTATGAGATTACGCAGTCGCTCCTCCGCTATTTTATACAAGAAAGCTGCGGCAAAATGTTTTTTATAAAACCGGAGATTATGATTTGTGTCCCTGCCGGGGTTACCCAGGTTGAACAAAGAGCGGTTATTGAGGCGACTAAATCCGCCGGAGCCAGGGTGGTTCATTTAATTGACGAGCCGTTGGCGGCGGCAATCGGAGCAAAAATACCGGTTGCCGAGCCGTCAGGCAATATGATAGTTGATATGGGCGGCGGTTCAACCGAAGCGGCGGTGATTTCATTGGGCGGAGTGGTAACTCACAAAAGTGTCCGGGTGGCCGGAAATAAAATTGACGATGCAATTACCGACTATTTAAGAAAAAAATATAATCTATTGATTGGCAGTCAGACCGCAGAAGCAATTAAAATCGAGCTTGGGTCGGCGGTAGAATTAAAAAAGATAAAAACTAAAACTGTCAAGGGCCGGGATACCGTTTACGGCTTGCCGAAAAGCCAGTCAATTACTAACCAGGAAATAAAAGAGGCAATAAAACACCCGGTTGACCAGATGTTGTCAACTATCCGCGGCGTTTTGGAAAATACGCCTCCGGAGCTGGTTTCTGACATAGTTGACAAGGGGATTGTTATTTCCGGCGGAACGTCACTGCTTCACGGGCTGGATGAATACTTGTCAAACGAGCTTAATGTTGGTGTCCATCGGGTAGACGAACCAATGCTTTCTGTGGTTAAAGGAACGGCGGCAGCGTTAGAAAATTTAGGCCTATATAAACAAACCTTGAAAAGCAGTTAATACTTAGATAATATGTTTATAGGTTTAATTTGCCGAGATAAGATATTAAAATTAGTATAATTTCATAGATATTATAATATTAATTAAATATAGAGTGATTAAAACGTAATTAGAAGTAATACGACGCTTAAAGCAAGTTTAATAAAATGATAAAAAAATTATTACAAAATATACTTTTAGCAGTTAACCAGTAAGTTTGATATTATCTTATATAATTTTATTCATAAATCATAAATCATAAATCATAAATCATAAATATTTATCCTAATAATTTTGGGAGCGTTGATTATAAATTATATAATTATAGGGTAATAGTAAAAACTTGTTTTTAAAATGAAATTTTTAATCGTAAAAAAAACAAAGAAAATTAAAAAATAGGCCTTAGTGGGGTGGTTGTCATAAGGAATTTTGAATTGCTGACGATAAATTGTTCTTTTGATAACTTATTTCTTTATCAAACAAAATGGATAAAAACAAAAAATTACAATATTTGGCAGAATACTGCCCGAGGTGATAGAAATGGAGTTCAGTTTAATTATCACCGCTAAAAAGGAGCCGGAAACAGTTGGCCGGCTTGTCGGCCAAATTGAAGGCCAGATGTCAAAAATGGGCAAAAATTTTGAGATTTTACTCGTCTGTCCGGATGAAAAGACCAAACAATCCGCTATAAGTCGCGACAAACTTCAGGTGGTCAAATGGATTCAGGATAAAGGAGAAGGCAAGCCGGCCGCCTTGAATTTGGCCTTTGAACAAGCAAAAGGCGAGATATTGATTTTGACCGACGGCGATGTCGGGCTGGGTGAAGGGGCGTTGAGCCAACTCGTTCCAGGAGCGAGAATTCACGCTCCTGGAACGTTATCTACAGGGCTGGTTACCGGTCGGCCGGTGCCGGTAAATCCCAGGAATAATTTGTTTGGTTTTTGGTCGCATTTTTTAACCTACGCCGCCCACTGCCAGCGGATCCGGCGGTCAAAAAGCAATTGCTATCTTGATGCCAGCGGTTATCTGCTGGCGGTTAAAAAAGATTTAGTTTCGCCAATGCCGGAAAATATTTTGGTTGATGACGCTTGGCTGTCCCGGCTGGTTTGGAATCAAGGTTATAAAATAGGTTACGTATCGCAGGCGCGAATCAAAGTAAAGTTCCCAACAAATTTATCTGATTGGATTACCCAGAAAAAACGAACAACCAGCGGGTATGTGCAGTTGGAAACTGTAGGGGCGAATCACGATTCGCCCGCGACAAATAAAAATGTTTCGCAATTGAAAATACGGGCGCATCTTGATACGCCCCTACAATCAATGCGCGGTTTTTTTCAGGAAGCCAAAGGTCTGTGGCTGGCCTTAACTTATCCTCAAAATATTAAGGAATATTTTTGGATACTATTATTAATAGCCGCCAGAATCTATGTCTGGCTGGCGGTTTTTGTTGAACGGAAAATTTTAAAAAAGCCCTATTCCGGCAATTGGAAACGAATTGAAAGCACGAAGTA
>CAZBPF010000052.1:0-4342 GCA_964493745.1 uncultured Gammaproteobacteria bacterium | reverse complement strand
ATAAGATCCTACTCATTAACCGTGTTAAAGGTAATGATTCTTATTGGGTTATACCCGGTGGCGCCATAGAATCTGGCGAATCTCACGAACAAGCCGTTAAACGCGAATGTCTTGAGGAATTGGGAGTTAAAATAGAGGTGCAGAAACTTTTTTTGCAAAGACTTGGTGATAAACCAGAAATAGAAGGCCAGCAAGAATTTTTTTATCTATGCAATATCGTTGACGGACAAGTAGGTACGGGACAAGGTCCGGAATTTCAGGCCAGGACGCAATATAAAGGCGAATATAGGATTAAATGGGCTAACCTTAAAGATCTTCCTCAGATCAATTTAAAACCAGAGGAAGTAAAGAACAAAATTATTCAACAGACGATTCTGGATAAAATAAATCATTCGATTGTTGATAATGAGGACATCCAGAATGTTGTTGCAGTATTAAAGAGTGGTTTTCTATCAAAACCGGATGGTGGCCCGCAGGTTATTGAATTCCAAAAACTTATGGCGGAGTTGCATAACAAAAAATATGCATTTTCCGTCAACTCAGGAACTTCTGCGCTGCATTGTGCGGTTGTTGCTCTTGAATTACAGAAAGATGATGAAATTATTGTGCCGGCTTTGGCAAACATAGCTGATTGCTCTGTTGTTTTGCAAGAAGGAGGGAATCCTGTTTTTATAGATATTAGCCCCGAAGATTTTAATGTAGACCCAATAAAAATTGAGGAGAAAATTACTCCTAGAACAAAAGCAATAATCGCTGTTCACATGTATGGCCAACCGGTCAAAATAAAGGAAATACGAAAAATAGCTGATAAGCATCGGTTAGTCTTGATTGAAGATTGCGCCCAGGCAGCCGGCGCAAAATATAACAACAAGTACGTCGGCTCTTTTGGCGATTTAAGTTGTTTCAGTTTGTATCAGACAAAACATATAATTTGCGGGGAAGGAGGAGTTGTGATGACTAATAATGAAAAGCACGCGCAAATCATTACTTCTGTAGCGAATAACGGAATCATGAAGCACAATTTAGATGCTTATGATTATGATCGCATTGGTTTTAACTATCAATTAACTGATATGCAGGCCGCTATTGCGATTGGGCAACTGAAAAAACTGGACAAAAATAATGAAAAAAGGAGATTAAATGCCGAAATATTTAGAAATTTATTCCGAGAGACCGATATACAATTCCAGCATACTGGCACCACCACCGAGCATTCTTATTTTTACTTAACTGGTTTATTGCCAAAATATCTATCCAATCAGAGGGATAAGTTTCTAGATCTTGTAAAAAGTTTTGGAGCTCCAATTAAGAAACTTTACCCTCTCGCTTTAACTGAAATTACTCTGCTTCGAAGCAAAGTGAAACAGGATTGCCCAATAGCGCAAGATATTACTAATAGAATGTTTAATGTGTATGTAAATCCCGGGTTAAACCATGAGGACATAGAATTTATGGCAAAATCAGTAAAAAAAGCATATAAAATAATCAAAATAGGCAGTAATAGCTAACAATAAATTATGGAGGATTTACAAAATAAAATTAGCAAACTCCCAAAGTTTAAGATCAACTCCATAAAACAAAGCTTGCGGGCCAGACCATTATTAACAGATCCAATCAGATGGGCTTCTTTTTATAGTTATAGACGAAAACACAAAAAGCTTCATAACTCAAACGATTTGTTCCATACAACATCACCAATGCTTTTAGAAGGAATTATTAAGGCCTTTCATTTTCAAATAGAAAAGAAAAAGACAGGAATTAATTTACTAGACGGATATTCTTACTGGGAATTTGGAGTATTTCGCGGATTTAGTCTATGGTTCGCCGAAATGTATGCACGTCAGCATGCTATCTCTAATTTTCATTTTTATGGCTTTGATTCTTTTGTTGGTCTGCCAAAATCAAATATTGATAACACCAACCCATCTTTTGGGAGAGGACATTATGCAGCAAATTATGAATTTGTAACAAGCAAGCTTAAAGAGTTAGAAACAGATCTTGATCGAGTAAAGCTTTTTAAAGGGTTTTATGCGTTAGATTTTTTTCGTAAGATTGAAAAAGAAAATAATTTTTATCCTATTTCGATCTTTGTCAACGATAATGATATTTATGAATCGTGTGCTGTAGTATTAGAGTTTGTTAAGAAATATATAGTGCCAGGGTCAATCCTCTTATTTGACGATTACAATATGTTTTTGGGTGATAGTACCCACGGCGAACTTAGAGCATTACAAGAGTTTGAGCAAAAATATCCGAATTTCAAAAAAGAACATATTTTTGACTTCGGTTGGCATGGGAAAGCGTTTGAAGTAATAACTATATAGTTTAGAAACTAAAATTTACAAAAGAACATAGTTAAAGGTATATGAAATTATCAAAGCGAATAGTTATAACCGGTAGCCATGGTTCGTTAGGAAAGATTTTACAAAAGGAGTTAGAGGGCATATTTGATTTGCTTTGTATAGATAAAATTTCTGATGGTGATGAAAATGTTATTTTAGATATTGCTACCAACTACATGCAATTTAAAAGTATCCTGAAAGAAGATGATATTATTGTGCACTTGGCGTGGAGTACATTTGAAGATTATCCGAACGAAAATATTGTTCAGCAAAATAAAGTCATGGCGGAGAATGTTTATCGAGCTGCAGTGGAAAAAAATATTTCTCGCGTTATTATTGCTAGTTCGGTTCACGCTAATGATTATTCAAAAGTGCCGACTGGTACGTACCTTAGTCCTAAATCAGAATGTTGGCCAGACGCTCCTTACGGAGCAACTAAAATCTATATTGAACATTTGGGTCGTTATTACTCAAGCAAGCATGGCTTAGAAGTGATTTGTATTCGTTTCGGTGGCGTAAATGAAAGAAACGAAATTAGGTTTAACGAAGATCCTTTATATGACAAAGTTCTGCTGTATAAAAAAGATTTTACAGATTTAATGCGGATGTGTATTGAGGTCGAGAAAGTACCTAATAATTTTGCCGTCTTTTACGCTGTTTCTAATGTGAAAGGGCGAGTTCATGCTTTAGATAATTTTTTAGATTGGGAACCCAACCACCCAAAGAAATGAAAAACATTGACACTATTGTAATAGCCGCTGGCGGTCAAGGTAGGCGTATTGCTGCAGACCTAAAGAAAAGGGAAACCAAAACCTCCAAAATTTTTTTAGGGTTGAACGATAAACCGTTTTTGAGTCATTTACTTGATATGTCGCTTGCCTTAAACTTCCAAAGAATTTTTTTGCTGTCTAGTTACCATGAACACGAGTTGCGCATATTCTTAAAAGAAAATTATCCAACCACCAAACAGATTATACCAATTTACGGAGGCAAGTTAGGAAGAAAGTGGGGTGTACCATGGTTGTTATATTCAATTAAACAAAAATTTAGAAAACCCTTCGTATATTCAGACGGCAATATTTTGTATGATAAAAGTATTCTTAAAAAAATAAGAGCCACCGCCGTTCTACAATCCGCTCTGGCTAATGTTGTATTAAGTTGTAAAGACTTAGCACCTACACACTCGCGGTTTACCCTAGAAAGGAAGCAAATTAAGTCAGTAGATACGAGACTACTAGACAGTGAAGATGATCGCAGGACTTTTAAGAGGCAGCAATTTTATAGTCTTGGATTGATGACGCTACGCCAAAATATTTTTTCGGCTGTTCCTTCTTTCGCCCACAAAAAGGATTTAGATTTTGTTATCCGAGACATTTTTGAATCTGATAAAACTCTATTGAAGGCAACGATCTACAATGGTAGTTGGGTTGCTGTTCATAATATACACGATGTTGACAAATTGGGGATAAAGGGTTAGGATAGTGTATCGTTCTTTGACATAAACCAAAACCCACTTTGTAAGGAGGTAGATCATGATCGTAATGAATGAATGCTTCCTTGCAAACACGGGAAGCAAGTACGGCATTGACTCGAGTCTGCCGTTGCGATTGCAAAAAAGGGCTCTGCTGAAATCGCTGGGTTTTCCCGGTGATCCTAAGCTGAAGGGATGTCGAGTTTGCGAAGCCGACAAAGTCAAGCGACTCTTCAAGGAATACAGCGCCGAAGGGTATCCTTTTCTGATCATCGTGTCAGAAAAGCCGATGCACACCTTGGTGCCGCCGCTCTTCGTTGTGAATGGTTCTGACAGCGTGGAATGGCGCGACGACCAAGGCGCTAAGCAAACCATCTCGGCGGACGAGGCGTTAGTGGTTATCAGCCAATACCCGCAAACGACTTGGGCCGAATTTACTCCGCGTCCTTGGAATGAGCGCACCATCGCTGGACAACTGATATACACTTCCATGGACAATCAGGTTCTTGAAATCCAGCAGGGTACTGTT
>CAZBPF010000051.1:0-4587 GCA_964493745.1 uncultured Gammaproteobacteria bacterium | reverse complement strand
TGTATTAGCAGACTTTAGTCTGCGTTCCAGCGCGCACTGAAGTGCGCTAATCCTATTGTAAGGTATAATTAACAATGCGATTTTTTAATCTTAAAGGTTTCATAAAGTTCACCAAAAAATTGCTTTTTAAACCCAAACATCCTAAACGATCGGTAAAAAGAATATCTTGGTTGATAAATTTTTATCTGGTTTACCCACTTTGGGAGCTAATCGTTTGGTCGGGTCTAATTTTTGACCGAATATTCTATGCTAAGTTTAAAAATGTTGATATAAAAGAACCGATTTTTATTCTTGGCAATCCGCGCAGTGGAACCACTTTTCTTCATCGTTTACTAGCCAAAGATAACTATAATTTTATAACAATGAAAACCTGGGAAATATTTGTCGCGCCGTCAATCATGAGCAGAAAAATTATCCACAAACTGGCCAAATTTGACCGCCAAATAGGCAAGCCCGGTCGAAAACAGCTGGAAGAAATTGAATATAATCTTCACAAAGATAATCCGATGCATAAAACCGGTTTTTGGCAGGCCGAAGAAGACGACTGGCTTTTTCTTCACATTTGGTCAAGCTTGAAGGCCTGGACACTCAGCGGCATGCTCAAAGAAGCCAAAACATATACTTATTTTGATAAATTAGTCCCAGCTGAAGAAAAGTCCAAAATTTTAAAATTTTATAAAAAATGTCTTCAGCGTCATCTATTTTTCCACCAAACCAAAGGCAAACATTATTTAGCTAAAAGCCCGAATTTTACTCCGATGATTGACGGTCTCAAAAACCAATTTCCTGACTGCAAAATAATTTACCTTGTCCGCAACCCTCTCCAGGTTATTCCTTCCTACGTCAGCATGCTGCAAGGCCAAGCCGAAGTTCTTGATGATCAAATTACAATTAGTGATATCCGCAATCACGTACTCAAAATGGCTAAACACTGGTACACCTATCCCCTTCAAATGCTTGATCAAATGCCAAAATCCAAGTACGAAATAATCCGGCTTGAAGATTTATCTCAAGATGTTAAGGGGACGGTTGAAAAAATGTATAAAAAGTTCAATCTCCGGCTGACGAAAAAATTTACCAAAAAACTCTCTAAAGCAACCAAAAAATCCCGCCGTCATAAAAGTAAACACAAATATTCACTTGAAAAAACCGGTCTGACAAAAGAAGAAATAATTTCTGAATTTAAAGATATCTTTACTCGCTTTGGATTTAGCAAGTTATAGCAGTAGCAGGGCTTTAGCCTGCGTTGCGCGGACTAACCGCGGTACCACCTGGGTACACGGCATGAGTCCGCTATTACAGAAGCAAATTACGCCGTCAAATCTTTGGAGAAAATTTTGTCTTCAATATAATCAACAAATTTTTCCGGTTTCATTTCCGTTTGTTTGCCGGTATCACGGTTGCGAACGTTGATAGTCCCGGCTTCCTCTTCTCTGCCGCCGACAACCAAAATATAAGGAACTTTTTGCAGTTCCCATTCCCGAATCCGCTTGGACAACGTCTTGCTCGAATTATCTAGTTCGTATCTTATTTTAGCTTCGCTTAGCCCTTCGGAAACTTTTTGCGCGTAGCTATTTTCATTTTCAGTGATTGGAAGGACAACTACTGGAACGGGAGCCAGCCAAACCGGAAAATTACCGGCGTAATGTTCAATAATAATGCCTAAAAATCTTTCTACAGAACCGTATAAAACCCGGTGAATCATTACCGGCCGTTCACGATTTCCCTGGTCGGTAATATATTCCAAATCAAAATTCTCCGGCTGGGCAAAATCCAACTGTATTGTGGCACACTGCCAAGTTCTGCCGATAGCGTCTTTCAGGTGGAAATCGAATTTCGGCCCGTAAAAAGCACCGTCGCCTTCATTTATTTGATGCGGGACATCTTTTTCTGCCAACACTTCTCTCATTATTTTCTCTGCTCTCTCCCAAACCTCATCTGAACCAATTGAGTTTTCCGGTTTGGTTGACAGTTCCAGGTGGTCTAATTCCAAACCGAACCTATCGTAAACCTCAAAACACAAATCCATTATTTTTTTCAACTCCTCTTTAACCTGGTCAGGCGTGCAGTATATGTGAGCATCGTCTTGAGTAAATTCACGCGGCCTTAATATCCCCAGCGTTTCCCCGGACGACTCATACCGGTGAACGACACCTAATTCTGCCATTCGTAAAGGAAAATCTCTATATGACCGCTGGCGGGATTTATAGATTAATATCCCCCCGTCACAGTTCATCGGTTTAACTGACATTTCCGGCTTGTCTTCTCCCGGAATTAGAACTTGATACATTTTGTCTGAAAAATTTTCTAAATGACCACTCTGTTTCCAAAGATTATTGGTTAAAATTTCAGGCGTTCTAACTTCGCGGTAGCCCTCCCGGCGGTGAATTTGCCGCCAATAATTTACCATTTGTTTAAAAATGGTATATCCCTTGTCATGCCAAAAAACATCAGCCGGAGCTTCCGGGTGAAATGAAAATAAATCCAAGTCTCGGCCAATTTTGCGATGATCACGCTTTTTGGCTTCTTCCAACCGGGTTAAAAATTGGTTTAATTCTTCTTTTGTTGAAAAAGCGGTGCCGTAAATCCGGGTCAGCATCTTGTTTTTCTCGTCGCCGTGCCAGTAGGCGCCGGCAATCGATAGAAGCTTAAAAGCACCGATTTTACCGGTTGAATCCACGTGCGGCCCGGCACATAAATCCACAAAAGCATTCGATCCAGGAGCGTGAATTTCCTCGCTCCTGGATCGGTCTTCCGGTTGACCGGTATAATAAACCGTCGCTTTTTCTTTTTTATCTTCAATTTCATCCAGCCACTCTTGTTTATAGGGGTTGTCTTTAAACATTTTTCGCGCTTTTTCTACAGAGACCTCTTTTTTAACCAACGCTAGATCGGCATCAATTATTTTCTGCATCTCCGCTTCAATCTTTGGAAAATCTTCTTCGGAAATTGATAAATCCCCTTTAGTATCGAAGTCAAAATAAAAACCTTCATCAGTTGCCGGTCCCATTGCCATGACAATCTGGTCCGGCCAAAGATTATCCATCGCCTGCATCAACACATGTTCAGCCGTGTGCCTTAAGGCATGCAATTCATTTTGGTTATTTACCCTTTTATTTTTAGACATATTCGATTGACAATCAGTTTATTTTACAATATAATACCATCAATCACGATAGGGGGATACGCGTAAGATTATATGCTTACGATAATGCCCCCTTTTTTATTGGTTCAAATCTTTATATTTCAACTTGACTCTTAACTCATTCATAAAAACTATATAGTCCATAAACTTCCGTAGCAGTGACGAAAAAGCATGTTTATTAGGAATCATTATTTTTTCTAACTTATTTTTATTTTTCAAATGTTCTATTAGACAATGAAAATCACCATCTCCGGTGACAATAATTGCTTTGTCATAATTTGAGAATTGGATGATCGCATGCAGCACTAACTCCGCATCAACATTTCCTTTAATTTTGCCATTGGGAACAGTAAGAGTTGGCTTGAATACTACTATATAACCAGCCTCTTGGAGAAACGTATAAAGACCCTGGTTTCCGGGCAAATAGCCAATAAATAAAAAAGCTTTTTCAACGTTATACTTCCATCGAAGATATTTTCTGAACTTGGCAAAATCCAACTGCCAACCTTGGTCTCGAATTGACAAATTCAAATTTTGGCTGTCTATAAAAGCAAATATCTTTTGTTGTTTTCTCTGTTTTTTAGCCATTTTTTAATTATAACACTAAAAAAACTACTCCTCCCTTAGTGGTGGAACATCATCTTCATCTTCACTGTTATTTAATATTGTTTCCTCACTAGCTTCGATTGCACCTAACGGCGGACGACAATAATGTTCAGCTAAAAAGTCGCCGTTAGCATGTTTTTCTTCTCTTTCCTCAATACTAGTCGCTCCTCTTACTTCTGTCATATTATTCACCTCCTTTTCAATAAAAATTAACAAGCTACTTCTTTGAATGTTTTTTAGCGGCGGTGAGAACTTTTTTAACGGCTTCTTCAAAAGGTAATTCAAAAGAAAAACCGGCGGCACCGGCGTGGCCGCCGCCGCCCAAATCAGCGGCAATTTTCGAAACGTCAAAATCGGCTCTCGCCCGAATCGAGCCGCTTAATTTCCCTTTTTCCTCTTCAACCATAACAATCCCAAAATCCGTTCCTTCAATTCCGGCCATAAACATACTCGCCGCCCCGGACTTGTATTCCCGGGGATAACTGTCATCAAAATATTCCTCGGCCCGGTCATAAGGAACAAAAGAATAGGCAAACCTATTCTCCTCATTGACTTCTAAATTTTCTAAAACAACGCCCCAAAACCTTAATTTGTCAGGTTCGTTCCGGCGAAGATAATTAAAAACTATAATATTCAAATCCGCTCCCCGCTCCATCAACTCCGCCGCTGTTTTCAAAGTTGACGGCCTAGTATTGGTATATCGAAAAACACCGGTATCGGTTACCACTCCAACCAACAAGTACTGAGCAATTTCCCGGCTAATCTCAACCCGCCAATAAGTTAATAATTGAAAAACTATTTCTGCTGTAGAAGCCGCCTGCGGAATTACCAAATTT
>CAZBPF010000050.1:0-4717 GCA_964493745.1 uncultured Gammaproteobacteria bacterium | reverse complement strand
TTGTTTTCTTTGAAATTTATTGGGTATTATCTTCATTTTATGAACAGAATAAAAAACAAGTAACTCCAATATTAAATAAAATTTTAGCGATGAAGTTTATTGGGATAGAGGAAAGAGAATTGTTATTGGAAGCGTTAGAGGTATTTGAAAATAAGAATATAGATCTAGAAGATGCTTATAATTTAATTTACGCGCAGTCAAATAACGCTTCGGAATTTATTACTTTCGACAAAAAACTCGAAAAATTATTTTAAAAAACCATCGTCAACACTGACTCCGCCGAATACGTTTCTAGGGCTTGAGGGTTGGATCAACTCCGTTAAAATCTCTGTCAATTACAAATTGTCTATAAGTTTTCAATTTTTCATCAAGGGACTCCCGGGCTAAAGGCGTTTGAAACAATTCGTGCCTTTTTCGCGTCCGATCTCTTTCTAAGTAGCCTTCTAGTGCTTGTTCACCTTGATATGTTGGTTCAACCCAGTTAATATCTATAGCTCCTAGAGTATCTGCTTCTAGAAGAATAGTTTCCTCGATTGAGTGGATTTCATTCAAATTATCATGAACAGACACTAAATGGCAAATTTGGTTAATTTGTTCTTCGTCAAAAAAAGGAATTGGCAAGGTTTCGAAAAATTTCTTGGCCATCCTTGCGCCAACAACCATATGCTCTGCTTTTCGATTGGAGATTTCGGCCAAACCTGGATCCTCATCAAACTTACCGTAATAACCAATGTCATGAAATAAAGCGGCCGAAACTAAAACGTTAACATCTACCGGTGCGCTGTTCTCAATTGCTCCTTCCGCCACCCGACGATTATAATCCGTTGCTAAACGAAATGCCCAACATACCACTGCTTGGGTGTGGGGAATGTCAAAGTCAGGACGTCCCTGCTCAAGATACCCAAGCGCGTAGGTGGAGGCAGGAGTCCATAACTTTTGTGGATAACCAGACTCAATTATTTGATGAGACAGTTTATTCCAAGATTTTCTGCTAGGTGTTTTCCGTCTTTTTGGTGTCACTATGGGTTTATTATACCAAAATGTTTTTGTCTTTGATAGAATTAGTTTATGAATCGTAAATCAACCCGGGTGGCTGGAATTATTATTAAAGACAAAAAGCTTTTGGTTATTCACCGAATAAAAAATGGCAAAGAATATTATGTTTTCCCCGGCGGGGGTGTTGAAAAAGACGAAACAAATGAAGAAGCTTTGTTAAGAGAAATAAAAGAAGAAACAAGTGTAAAAGTGGATATCGACCGCCTTATTTATATTCACGATTACGAAACTAGCCAACAGTTTTATTATCTTTGCAACTATATTACCGGCAGGCCAAAATTGGCCAGCGGCAGTGTTGAAAGACAAAGAATGTCAAATCAAAAAAACTTCTACCAGCCTGTTTGGATGGATACTGATAGACTTTCGGAAATGTTATTGTACCCGCTCGAAATCCGTGATTGGTTAATTAAGGATTTAAAAAACGGTTTCCCAATTGAACCAAGAACCGCAAACTTAAAAATCCTTGAATTAAGACAAACCTTGGTAGAATAGCCCATGAAAACATCTATTTCAAAAGAATTTATAAAAAAAACATTAGATAAATTATCTTTTTTATCTGATGATTATCAAATTGAATATGTTGAAGAGGGTTACTCTACAGATATTTTTCGGCTACTGGACAACGGCCAAGTGTATTACTTACGAATAGCTCCAAAGGGAGAAAATTTTTCTTCAGAATTTGTTGCCCACAAGCTGTTGTTAGACAAAGGCGTAGAGGTTCCCAAAATTTTATATGCCAAAGATTTTAACCAGCAATTGGGACGTTCTTTAATGATTACTACAGAAATAAAAGGAGCCTCGGTTAAGGAATTGGAAGATAAAGATAAATTAATGAAAATAGTTGAAAAATCGGGGGAGCAGTTAGCTTTAGCCAACAGTATCCCGGTAAAAGGATTTGGTTGGTTAGATAGAACCAAAAAAAATGTCAAAGAATTAAACGGAATTTATGACAATTATGAGGAGTTTGCTTACAACCAACTCGATGGCCTACTGAAAACCTTGGTAGACAAAACTATTCTTGATAAATCAACAGCCAATCAAATCTTAAAAGTTTTAAATAAATATAAATATATCTTTGCAAACTACGATCAAGCTTATCTGGCCCATGGTGATTTTGACGCTGGACATATTTATCAAGATAATGGCAATTACAGCGGCATTATTGATTGGGGTGATATTCGGGCGACAAGTATTTATCATGATTTAGCTCATTTTGAAACCTTCTCTCCCGAATTATTTAAGTACTTAATTGCTGGTTATCAACACGTGAAAAAGCTTCCAAAAGATTATCAACTGCGGATAAGCTTAGAGGGTGTATCTTTTGCCATCGGTAAGCTTTGGTGGACAGCCAAAAATCGCCCAAATAGATTACAAAACCACCGAGCCTTCGATTACATTAACAAAAAATTAGATAAATTAAAATGAAAATTTATATCCTTGGGCCGTCAAATTGTTCAATAGTGGCGCACATCTTTGAACGGTGTATCCGTTTTTCTTAAATTATTTCTTTAGTTTTATGGGCTTAGTTATCATTCTAAATATTTTCCCGTGGTATAATAATTTAAATTATATCAACGAAGGAGGTGAAAAATAGTGGCAGAAATAAAAGATCTTTTACCTAATAATTACACTCAAAAAATAAGGTTCGGAATTAGCAGACGTTTGGCTATTCCTGGTTGTAAACTAACCCGGTCGGAAGCAGGTGCTTTAGCTGTTCATGAGATTTTAGATAACCGTCAAAGAGGGCTTGGCAAAAAGTCCTACGAAGTACGTCGAGAATTACGCACTAGAGCCTGGGCGGCCAAAAGGATGGAGAGAGTTGAGGAAAACCCGCATTATCAATCAGCGAGGGAAAAATTGGGGTTTACAGCTCGCCAGTAATAAGTACGAGTTTTTAAGCGTGATTGTTGTGCTTAGATTGGTAGAATAGCCCATGGAAATTTATATCGTATACTCATCGTCTTTTTCCCAAGGCGGAGAATTGACTACAATTACTTTGTTATTCTCAGAAGCGTTTGTTACCTCGTGACTTTCTTTTTTTTCAATTACAACTAAATCGCTCGCTTGAAGTTTAACTTCTTGTTTTTCATTTCCCTTTGTCACAACTAAATCAATTTTACCTTCCAAAACCCAATATATTTCCATTGTTTTTTTGTGATAATGAGGTTTTGTTGGCTGTAAATTTTCAGCAAGAACAAGGCTGACAGGAACATTCTTATTGTTCAATACTTCTGTTAACATCCCGCAAGTTTCCGTTTCAATTTCTTTCTGCTCGCTTTTTCTAACAATTTTCATATTTTAATTATAACAAGGGGGAAGAGCCTTTAATCATAGCGAGGCTTATTGTTTAACTCCGCCGCCTTTTTCCGAGCCCTCAACATAAAACATAATATTCCAATTTTGCTTAATTTCATGAATTTGTTCAAAGACGTCCTCTTTTAATAAGTAAGAACAGTTTTCTTTTGTTCAACTTAACTTTTTCTTTTATTTTGTCCAACAATATGTAGAAATAAATGTTATTTTCCCGTTTTTTCTTTTTCATTTTTAAATTTTAACATTTTCTTTATAAGCTTTTTGAGATAAGCGTATTGTTTTTGTACCTTAATGGTGGAAGTAAATTTTGTACGTAATATCGCTTTGGGTACAGAAGCTTTTGATTTCTTTTTCAATTTCATTCCAGTAGTTACCGTCATCAATGTAAATTTCTTTATATTTATCAGCTAACTCCGGGCGGTTATCTTCTAAAAAATCATAAATATTGCCTTTGACTGTTGGATATAGATTTAAATTTTCAAACCAATATTGACCTACAAATAATTTTGTTTGTTGGATCATTGCTTTCCAATCAGTTATTTCGGGGAAAATTGGTGAAACAAATAATGCGGTTGGGATACCGTTTTGATGTAATGTCTTTAACGCTGTCAATCTTTTTTCTACTGCAGGGGCGGTTGGTTCCAATTTCCGCCGTAAATTTTCATCAAGCACTGACAATGAAATTGCTACGAGGCAGTTATCAAACTGCTTAATTAAGTCAATATCCCTAACTACCAAATCAGACTTAGTTAAAATATCAATAAGTTTTGGTTTTAGAAGCATTAATCTTTTCAGTATTTTTCTAGTAATTTGGAATTCTTTCTCGACCGGTTGGTAAGGATCAGTAACCGAACCAATAGTAATACTTTTATTTCTATATTTATCGGTTTTCCCTGGTATCAGGTCCGGAGCATTTATTTTGACATCAACAAATTCCCCCCAGGCCTCATCGTGGCCGGTAAACCGCTTCATAAACCTGGCGTAGCAGTATTTACATCTATGTGAGCAACCAGTGTAAGGATTGATAACAAAGTCTCCTTCCGGCAGGTTTGTCTTAACAATTATTGACTTTGCCTTAACCTTATTTGTTTTCATGCTTATATTCTATCTCATCTATTTTATTAATGTTAGAATAAACCATGAAAAGACTTGTTTTATTTTCAAACCCAACTGAAGGAATAATTGATGATTTGTTGAAATTAATTTTTCCGGACGAAATTGAAAATAAAGTTATTGCCTATATGCCCAGTGACGGATCAAATCTGAAAGAGAAGTATATTAATCAATGGAAGGATTACGCTGAAAAAAGAAATACAAAATTTGTTTTGGTAAACAATTCCAAAAGAGG
>CAZBPF010000049.1:0-4748 GCA_964493745.1 uncultured Gammaproteobacteria bacterium | reverse complement strand
ATATTTTCTAGATGCCCCTGGTAAGTTTCAGCGCAATATATTTGACGATCGGCATGTAAATAATACAAACAATCGGTTTCTTCCGGATTAAGAACGGCGGCAATTGCATCCAACCCCGGGTTACAAATTGGAAACGGCGGCAAACCTTTATACATATAAGTATTATAACGGGAATCTATTTTTTTATCCTCCGGCTTAATCGGCCTCCAAAAATCCTCGGTTATTTCCTCTTTCTCATCTCTGGCATATTGAACAGTTGCGTCAATTTCTAAACGCATATCTTCTTCCAGCCGGTTCCAAAGAACACCGGCAATAAGCGCCATATCTTCTTTTCCGGCCGCCTCTCTCTGGATAAGTGAACCAAGCGTCAACCCAGTCGTCCATTTAATATTTTTTTCCAAAAACTTGTCATAATAAGGTGCAAATTTTTCTTCAAAACGGCGGCGGAAACGATCTGCAACTTCCGGGCCGGATTCATTTACAGGAATAAGGTAAGTATCAGGAAAATAAACTCCTTCCAAATAATCATAACTCATTGCCGTATGTTTGTTAATCCAGTCGTTCTTTTCTTTTTCAGACCAGTCAAGGGTTTCGGCAAGCTTATTAGCAATTTCTTCTTTACGCAGTCCCTCCGGAATAGTTACCCACCTCATTTCAGGTTCGGAAGTAATTTTTTTTACAATTTGCCAAACATTCATTGCTTTACTGACTCGATATCCACCCGGTTTAATTTTTCCGCCAGATGCATAAAACACTAATTTAAAAACCCACTTATTTTTAATTAAACCCTGTTCTTTAAGACGGCTGATAATAGCTGAGGAATCCATTGTCCGGGCGGCAACAAAAACTTCTTCTTTCGCTTGCCTTTGCGGGGAAATAAAAACGAGTCGATAAAAAAAGAGGCCGATTATTGTCAAACCTAATAACCCAACTACTACCCCTAACCACCTCTTATTCAAAAATTGCGGCATGATATCAGCTTATTAAGGTCTTCCTCCGCCTCCTGCCCCAGGTACATCAATGGGAGCCGAGCCGCCTTCTTCATCTTCAGGCATTCCTTCTTCAGAAGGAATATCTTGTTCCGGCTGTTTTTCTTCCATTTCTACTTCCGGTGACTCAGGTTGACCCGGCTCCTCTCCTTGTCCAGGCGGAAAGTCATCGCTTTCTCCCGGCATCAAGTTATCCATTGGAATATTTTCTTTTGCTTCCTCAGGTATCATGTCACGGGCTCTCTGTAAATTTTCATTTACTTTTTGTTGCACCTCTTCACGCTTACCAACATTAACAGCATCGATTCCTTTTTGCATACCTTCAGAGCTAACCTGCATTGCTTTCTGAATAGCAGACTTGGCTTCTTCCGGCACTTGTTCATAAACTCCCGCCAAAACCTCTTGGGATATTGCAGTTGTTGTCGCCAAAAGCTCACCCAACGACTCAGCAAAACCTTCACCGCTTTGTGCAGCTTGAGCAACAGCTTCTGCTGCCCCGTTTACCATTTCTCCGTATCTATTAGAAGCAATTTCAGCCGCTTTAACATTGCCTTTTTCAGCCATAGCTTTTGCTTCCGCCAATTTTTCCTGCGAAATATTTATTTGTTTTTCTGTCTTTGCTTCTTTGTTCTTTGTTAAAGCTAAATCAATTTTTTCGCCCCAGGTGTCAAGAAAATAAAGAGGGCTGTCCGGTGTTATTCCAGGACTCGGCAAGTTATCTGCTTGCTGAGCATAAATTCCGGAAGATAAAGACAGTGCCAAAAACAAACCTAAAATTATTGTTATCTTCTTAATTGTCATTTATTAATTCACCTCCTTTCCTTGATCACTTTAATATAACTTAATTACTACCTTTTATCAAATTAGAAAGGGCTCTATGAGGTAGGGGCGTATTGCATACGCCCGCGGGTTTATGCAATAAACCCTTACAGGGGGGTAACGACAAGGGTTACCCCTACACTAAAAAATCTTTCTGGAGGTTATAACGGGCTTGTATCACCGGCCAGTTTTGGGACCTATACCCTTATTGATTAGTTTACAGGATTACCACCGTGTCATATTATCTAACAAGAATACTTAATTTGCGATTTCTATCCTTAGCGCTACGACTCGCCTCGCGTCGAAGCGGGTCGTAGAAGTTAGGATAGAGAAATGACGCTATGAACTTCATGGTGGGGGAACTTGAAAAAATATTAAAAAAACAGGGAGAATTGCTAAAAAATAATTGTGTAGCGAGTCTAAAGGCCGCTATTGTGTACGCAGGGGTAATTACGTTGTTTCGTAGTAGTAGACTCCTGCCATGTACCCGGACCTGCCGTGTACCGTACTTATTCTGGTGTGTCAGTCTGCGCTGAACAACGCAGGGTAAACCCTGCTATTACAATCTAATATGCCACTAATATATTTTTTATCGGATAATAATTTACCCCCACGAAACTCGAAAAGCCTCTAATTAGTTGACAAAAGACAGTTTTATATGTAACATTGTTATATATGAACAACAAAAGAAAAGCTGATTGCCGGTGCGCCGGAAAATATCCAGAAAAGCGCTGGATGCAGTTTTTAATATTAAGAACAGTTTATGAAAAGCCCTCTTATGGGTATAAAATAGTAGAATCTGTAAAAAAATTAACCGGAGGCAGACACGAGCTTAAACTGGGCACGGTTTATACTCTACTAAGGCGAATGGAAAAAAGGGAATTGGTAGTTTCTGAATGGAAAAAAAATGACAAAACTCCTGACAAAAGAGTCTATCGGGTGACTAAAAAGGGAGAAAAGCTTTTAAAAAACTGGCTGGAAGCGATTATTGAAAGAAGAAAAATGATGAACAAAATGGTTAAATTTTACAAAAAACATTTCGGAGGTGAGACAAATGAAAATAGATAATATTTTATCGGCCCAGGATTTTTCCAAAACAAGACCGGTAAAAACCGATATTCTAAAATCAAAAAAATTTAATGTTGTTCTAGTTTGTCTTGACGCCAACCAGGAAATACCACCCCACCCCGAACCTTATGCCGTCTTCTTTTTAGTCCTTCAGGGCAAAGGGGTATTTACCAAAGGTGAAAAAACGTTTAAATTAATAAAAGATTCCGGCCTCTTTATTAAAAAAGATGAAACTAGAGGAATTAAAGCTTTAGAAAAATTAACTATTTTAGGAATTCAAGATGGCCACTAATAAAAAACAAAAAGCAATTGAAGTTAACAACTTGACCAAAAAATTCGGCCAACTGAAAGCGGTTGACGACATTTCTTTCCAGGTTGAAGAGGGAGAAATATTCGGTTTTTTAGGTCCCAACGGTGCCGGTAAAACAACAACTATTAGAATTTTAACCGGATTAACCAAACCCACCGCCGGTAAAGCAAAAATTTTTAACCACGACATTGAAAAAGAAACTATTCAGGCAAAAAAATTAATCGGCATTGTCCCAGAAGAATCAAATATCTACAACGAACTGTCCGCCTGGGAAAATCTAATTTTTACCGCCGATCTTTATCACCTTGAAAGAAACTTGGCTCGACAAAAAGCCGGAGAATTATTAAAAACTTTTGGTCTTTTTGACCGGAAAAATGACAAGGTTAAAGGTTATTCTAAAGGAATGAAAAGAAGATTAACAATTGCCATGGGTTTGATTAATAATCCGCGTTTACTTTTTTTAGACGAGCCGACATCAGGTCTGGATGTAGAAAGTTCTCTGATTATAAAAGAAATTATTAATAATTTAAGCCAAGAAAAAATTACGATTTTTTTAACCACTCACGATATTAATGAAGCCAACAAAACCTGTGGACGGGTGGCGATTATCAACCACGGTAAAATTGCCGCTGTTGATACACCTGAAAAACTAAGAGAAACAATTGAAAGCGTTCAGTCAGTAGAAGTGGCTTTTAACAAAACTGTTTCCAGACAGAAAATTGGCATTTTAGAGAAATATGCTTACGTCAATAAAATACAAAAATTAGGAGACAAGTATAAATTATTTACGGATAAGCCGGAAAAAACGTTGTCATCACTCTGGGATTTTAGTCTTAAAAATAAATTAAAAATCATCCGGCTGAACACACTTGGCCCTAATTTAGAAGAAGTGTTTATAAAATTAACTAAAGACAAATGAAACAAAAAATTATCAATAATCTGAAAGCGGCATGGGCGATTACTAAAAAGGACATCAAGATTTATTATTTAAAACCGGGTACTTTGATGTTCGGGGTAATGTTTCCTTTATTCATGTTCCTTTCTTTTGCCGTCGGCAGAAATATGCCGGTTTTATCTTTAATCCCCGGATTAATTTCTTTAACTGTTTTATTTTCGGCTTCGTCTATTGGGCCGGTGGCTATTCCGATAGAAAGGCGAGTTAAAACTTTTGAGCGCCTGATCTCCGCCCCGATATCTTTTTACGCCGTTATTTTGGGCAAGGCATTGGGAGGAGTTTTATTCAGTATCTTTATAAGCATTGTTGGCCTATTGGCATCGATGGTTTTTCTGGGGATAAATATCGCTAATCCGGTGATTTTATTTATCGGCTTAGGTCTAGCTTCATCATGTTTTTCTCTGTTGGGAATTATGTTTGCCATGTTCCCGACGGAAAACCCGGGCGATATCATGATGATCCTTAATTTTATTCGGCTTCCTTTGATGTTTATCAGCGGCATTTTTATTCCGGTTGAAAATCTGCCTTCATGGGCAAAAACAGCCGCCTACCTTTCACCGTTATCTTACGCCAATGATTTGTTCAGATTTGGAATCGAAGGAAAAAT
>CAZBPF010000048.1:0-4829 GCA_964493745.1 uncultured Gammaproteobacteria bacterium | reverse complement strand
TACTTATTATTATTTTGTTTCAAAATATGAAAAAAACAAAAATTTATTTGATCAGACATAGTGAAGCGGCGGCCAATGTCCAGGGGATACCTTTGGGACAAGATGATTCACCGCTAACAAAAAGGGGGAGAGAACAGGCCGGAAAAACAGCCGATTTTTTAAATGACAAAAATATTGACACTGTTTATTCCAGCGATCTTGGCCGGGCGGTAAAAACAGCCGAAATCATTGCTGAAAAACTTAATTTAAAAGTTAGTACAACTCCGGATTTCCGCGAATTAAGTTTGGGTGATTGGCAGGGATTGAGTTTTGAAGAACTTCGAGAAAAATCAATTGTTTTGACCAAAAAGCTTCGAACGAAGGGAATGCCCGTCCGTGAAATTCGTGTGCCGAACGGCGAAAATACTTACGACCACCGAAAAAGGGCAATGCGAAAGTTCAAGGAAGTAGTTAATAAACACCGGGGAGAGAATATAGTCATTGTTGCCCATTCCGGAACAAATAAAGTAATTTTAGGGGCGATTAAAAACTTACCGGTTGGAGATTACTATAAAATTGACCAAGCCAACTGCAGTATTAATAAAATCTCGATTACACCCTCCGGTTACCAAGTCATAAAAATTAACCAAACTCAACACTTAAACTAAATTACCAAAGGCGGAGGTAATTTATCTGTTATACTTTATTAAGAATTAGAAATTGCACGTTTGCCCCGCGTGCTATAACGCAGACTGAAGTCTGCTAGTACAAATTATTAATCATGTTAAAAAAAACTGATTTTGTTCATCTGCATAACCATACCGAATATTCACTTTTAGACGGATTAAGCCAGATTAAACCGATGCTTGCAAAGGCAAAGGATTTGGGAATGGATTCAATAGCGATTACCGACCACGGCGTAATGTACGGTGTTATCGATTTTTATAACTCCTGTTTAAAGTTTGGCGTTAAACCAATCATCGGCTGTGAGATTTATATGGCCCGGCGCTCCCGTTTTGATAAACAACCGAAAATTGATGCTGACCAGTATCATTTAGTTTTATTAGCCAAAAATTATCAGGGTTATCAAAACCTGATGAAGATTGTTTCTAAGGCCCATTTGGAAGGTTTTTATTATAAACCGCGGGCGGACATTGATTTGCTAAAAGAATTTCATCAGGGTTTAATTGCCACAACCGCCTGTCTTGAAGGTGAAATACCTTCTTTGATTGTCAATAATAATTATCAAGGGGCTAAAAAACGTGCTGAGGAGTTTTTGGATATTTTCGGGGAAGACTTTTATTTGGAAGTTCAATATCACCCGAAAATAAAAGCGCAGAAGAAAGCTAATAAAGGTATTGTTAAACTTTCACGGGAATTGGGTATTCCATTAGTGGCAACTAACGATAACCATTACATTGATAAGGCAGACGCTGAAGCACAAGACGCGTTAATGGCAATACAAATGCAAAAAACAATTGATGATCCGGACCGGCTGTCAATGCTTGATGCGCCGAGTTTTTATATTCGTCCGGCCGAGGAAATGATTGACGCTTTTTCTGACTACCCGGACGCAATTAAAAATACACGAGAGATTGCCGATAAGTGTAATGTAGAAATTCCCCGGGGTAAATGGCGGGTTCCGCCGTTTCCAATTCCTGATAAGTATGATTCGGCGGCTGATTTTTTTGATTATCTAGTTGAGGACGGTTTGAAAAAGCGTTATGACGAAATTACCGACGATATCCGTAAACGGGTTGATTATGAGAAGGATACTATTACAACTAAAGGTTACGAAACTTATTTTTTGATTGTTCAGGATATTGTTAACTGGGCTAAAGCGAAAGGTATTCGGGTCGGACCGGGCAGGGGGTCGGTTGCCGGTTCGATTGTATCTTACGCTTTAAGAATTACCAGTGTTGATCCGATGTTTTTTGAACTGCCGTTTGAGCGGTTCATGCACCCCGACCGGCCGTCCACTCCGGATATTGACATTGATTTTGCCGATAACCGGCGTGACGAGGTTATTCATTATGTAATGAACAAGTACGGCTACAATAAGGTTGCCCACATTATCAGTTTTGGAAGAATGGAGTCGCGTTCAGCAATTAGAGATACGGGACGGGTTTTAGGTATGCCTTATTCGGAGCCGGACAAAGTGGCTAAGCTTATTCCCCAGGGAACGTCTATTGATGAAGCTTTGGATAATAACCCGGAGTTAAAACAGGTTTATCAGGAACCAAAATACAAAAGGTTAATTGATTTGGCTAAAAAGTTCGAAGGCCAAGCTAGACACGCTTCAATTCATGCCGCCGGCGTTGTTATCGGTGATAAAGATTTGACTAATTACGTCCCCCTGCAGTTGGAGCCGAAAACTAAGGAAAAACGGGTAACACAATATGATATGTATTCCGTTGATATTGATGCCAATAAAAAAGCTATCGGATTGCTTAAGGTTGATTTTTTGGGCTTAAGAAATTTAACTATTTTGGAAAAAGCTAAGGATTTTGTTAAGGCAACCCGCGACAAAGTTATTGATTTTTCCGAACTCCCTCTTGACGATGAAAAGGCCTATAATTTGTTATCTAAGGGACAAACAATAGGTATTTTTCAGATGGAATCAGCAGGGATGCAGAGGTATGTTAAGAAGTTGAAACCAACCTCAATTTTTGATCTTATGGCGATGCTTGCTTTATACCGCCCAGGTCCGATTCAAGTTATTGACGAATTTATCAATCGTAAACACAACCCCGATCAGGTCGAGTTTATGCATCCAAAGTTAGAACCGATTTTAAGTAAGTCTTACGGTCTGATTACTTATCAAGATGATGTTTTGCTGACTGCAGTTAATGTAGCCGGCTATTCATGGATTGAAGCTGATGAATTACGCCACGCAATGAGTTCAAAGAAACATCGGCCGGATATGGAGAAGATTAAAGAAAAATTTGTCGAGGGGTGTGTTGAGAACGGCTTAAAAAGAGATAAAGCGGAAAAGCTTTATACTTTAATTGAACCGTTCGGGGCTTACGGTTTTAATAAAAGCCATGCTTCGTGTTATGCACTGATTGCTTACCAAACAGCTTGGATGAAGGCAAACTACCCGGTTGAGTTTATGGCCGCCCTGATGTCAGCGGAATCGAATAATGAGGATAAAATTGCTTTGGCTATTGATGAGTGTCGAAAAATGGGTATCAGAATTTTGCCGCCTGATATTAATACTTCGTGCACTGATTTTACTTTAGAAAAAGACAGCCAAAATAAAAGAAAGTATGCGATTCGTTTTGGTTTGTCGGCAATTAAAAACGTCGGTGAAGCGGCAATTGAGGAAATTATTTCTGTGCGGGATAAAGATGGCAGATTTAGTTCATTGACTGATCTTTGTCTTCGGGTAGATTCACGCAAGGTTAATAAAAAAGTTATTGAAAGTTTGATTAAAGCAGGGGCAATGGATGAGTTTGGCCCGAGAAGCTCAATGCTTGCTTCAATCGATAATATTAAAAAGAGGGCGGATAAGAAACAGAGGAATCTGCGTAATGGTCAAGTCGGTTTGTTTGGCGGTGGGGATAAGGAACAAGTTATTGAAGACAAGCTGGTTGACATGAAGGAGTTTTCCAAAGACGAAATTCTTCAGTTGGAAAAAGAATTATTGGGATTTTATTTAACTGAACATCCGCTAAAAAATAAAATTGATAAGCTGGCTGATATTATTACCCACAAAACTTATCAAGTTAAGGAGGAAAAAAGCGGTAAGGTGAAATTAGCCGGAATTATTTCTAATAAGAGGATTGTTACCACCCGAAACGGCGGCAAAGAAATGGCTTTTGTTAATCTGGAAGATGAGACCGGTAAAGCGGAACTGGTTGTTTTTCCGTCTATTTTTGAAAGATCAAAACGCTTTTTAAAGGGAGATAAGCTGGTTTTAGTTACCGCCAAGGTAGATATGCGTGATAATGAACAGTCATTGATTGCCGAAAAAATTGTTGATGCTAAAAAGTTTTTGAATAAAAATAGACAAAGTAAACAAGAGGATAAATTTGACTTTCATCTAAAAATTCCCAAAGGCACTAACCGAAATACTTTAGTAAAGTTAAATACTATTTTAAGAAAAAGTCAGGGTAACGATAAAGGGGTTTTGGAGTTTCCTAACGGCCGGGACGTGAAACTTTCTTTTGGGATTAAATGGACGGAAAAGTTAAAAGAAAAGATTGAGAAACTTTTGAACATTTGATAGAATTAACCTCATGGCAATAAAAGCAACCTGGAACGACAAAGTAGAATTTCACGTTGGCGACACGATTCGTATTGACTACAAAATAGTTGAAGAAGGTAAGAAAGACCGGACACAACCGTACGAAGGCGTCGTCATAAGTATCCGCGGAGCAGGGGATAATAAAACTTTTACCGTCCGTAAGAAAGCAGTTGACAATATCGGTGTGGAAAGAATTTTCCCGCTCAATTCACCCTGGATAAGAAATCTTCAAGTAGTTAAAAAGCCAAAAAGAAAGATCCGCCGGGCAAAACTTAATTACCTTCGCCAAGAAAGAGGCAAAAAGAAGAAAAAAAAGAAAAAAAGTTAATTTTCCATTTATTTTTTTAGATTTTTTTATTTAAACTATAAGATTTTAGTAGCCCTGTTTTTTACTTTGTTAAATAGTTTAAATTATTTTTATAAACTTACCTTGTAAACTTTTGTTTACGATCGTAGTAAAATAACTGATAGGTTATAGGTTTAAGTTTTTCTTTGAATTTTAGTTTACACTTTTTTTTATTGAATGCTATAATATTAAAGTTAATTGCCGCCATCGTCCCACGTACCAGATCAGTCTACCGACTGAACGGTACATGGCCGT
>CAZBPF010000047.1:0-4857 GCA_964493745.1 uncultured Gammaproteobacteria bacterium | reverse complement strand
CGAATTCGTCAGTCCAAAAAGCCTTAACTACCGGATCTTTAACGTTCGACACAATTTTTTTGCGATACTTATCATCACTCAAAATTCTAAGAATTCCCATCATTGTTGCCGAAGGATTGTCCAACACCGCCAAAATAGCGTTTCTCAAGATGTATTCCAGCCTGGGCCCCCAGGTATCGGCCCATATTTTCCTTAACACTCCAATCAACCCGGAAGCGACCAGGTAATTATATTTAGGATCGATAGCCTGGAGAACGTTGAAAGCAATGGGATAATCCACGTCGGCCGGATCAAAATAAATAACATCATTTACCCTGTTTGGAGGAACGGCGTCCAGCATGCTTTTTGCCAAATCTCCATGCGGATCCACCAAAGCCACGCCCCTTCCTTTGGCAATATCTTGTCGCATCATATTGCCAATCAAAGTAGTTTTTCCTACTCCTGTTTTACCAATCATGTACACATGACGGCGTCGGTCATCTTTTTTTATTCCAAAAAGACGGTTGTCACCGCGAAAATTAGTTTCTCCTATTACTGTTAATTCATCATCCATCATTAAAACAAAACTATTAAAGTTTAAGCATAAGGAACATTTTCCGGAGCGCTTCCCGCTCCCGCCTTTGTTCTAACCACCGCCGGTGCCCGCAAATACTTGGCCGGGAAATGATACAAAGTCGCCAGTTCTTCAGAGCTTAACATATAACCATCTTCATAGCCGCCCAAATCCCGCCACTGAAAATACAATAATATTTTCCTTTTTTTCATATATCTTCTCCAGGCCTTCAAGAAATAATTGGGTTTATTAGATTTCATTTTGGGATCCGGCCTAAAACCGTTCAAATTAAACGTATTGAACTGTTTAAACGCTCCAATAGCCCTAGAGATATTAGGTTTATTCAGCTTTCCAGCCGGAGCTATATAAACTAATCTCACCATACATCTGAAACCCCCTTTTGATACCTTTCTTAAAATTCCTTCCATTTTGGTTGTATCCACGGCGCTAACAACAGGAAATTTTAATAAATCTTTTTTGCTTTTCCCCTCACTTGGACCGGCGCTTACAGCCTTGCCTATTTCCAGAGGAAAATCAGTCAGCCAGTGTACAAACCTTCCCGTTAAACCTAAACCCGTGCTTGTATCCTTCCCAGCCGCCTGGTTTATAATCTCCTCTCCTTTGTTTTCCCACTTTTTTATATCTTTAGCGTCTATTGGCCTGACCAAAACCTGAACCCAGAACTCTTCCCCTTCGTTAACATTTGTATAAGCTTCAACCAAACCCTGATGAGGATCTACATACTTATCTTCTTCGGCTAAAACGTCTTCATATTCATGGTAAGTTTTTATAGGCAAATAATCGTCATCCGTTAATATCATATCCGTACCGTATAGATCATATTTTTTCTCTAGATCCTTCCATGAATACCTTTGAGTATAATCTTCAGTTTCAGTAATTTCCGCTTGTGGATATTGGCCGTAGATCACTCCTTCGAAAAACGTCTGATGCTCTTTAGGCACCACCATAATGTAACGAGCCCTATTCTTAGTACAATGGATTTCACAGCTGTACCAAGCCTCAACGTAACCATCAAAATATTTTTCCACTAAATCAGGAGATTTATGTATCCCGTCCCAAATATCATAAGCGTTCTCCATGGCCTTAGGCGTCTGTTCGGCGACTTCTGGAATAGTTATTTGTATAAAAGCCCACTTGATTGAACCGGCGTAGTCGATTCCTTTTATTGTCATGTACACCTTCCAGGACACCCACAGCATCATTACAACTATAATTAACCAGCCCCAGCCAACTACTAAGTTTATTATTTCACTCTCCATAGTTTGTTGTTTTCATTACCTTTTATTATAAGTTATGACCGCCTCCTTGACGATGTCTATTAATAGTCAATTAAAAAACAGCCTCGGTCTTTAAGGTCGAGGCTGTTTATCCTTGCTTTTAATTAATGCTTATTAACTTTTTAATTCCTTTAAATAATACCTGTCGCCGTCCACTCTTTCAAATCGATTACTGTTTTGCAGGCCCAGCAAAACAGTTGTTTTCTTAACCAATCGTTGTTCCAGAACTTTGTCCAGAATTTCTTCTTTGGTCATAGGCCTGTTTTCTTTAGATAAAATAGCTTCCAGCACTTGAGAAACTGTACCAGGCATAAAACCCCATTCGGTCAATCCGTACATGCCTCTGCCAACCAAGACAAAGCGGTCATCTTTTATTAATTCATTGTGAACTGTTTGCACATGAGCATTTTTATGATCAAACCCGGCTTCATTTATAATAGTCGTTATCTCCCTGAAATGTTTTGGCTTTCCTCCACGTTTTAAAATCACATAAGCCTTGTCACCAACCCCTCTAGGCGTTGCTTCCACCCATTCAGACAAGGCCCATTCGCCAAAAACGGTTTTCTTTAATTTTTTCCCCACTCTTAGCAAAGCTTCCATGTAGGCGTACGGAAAAATATCTTCATTCACATCTAGCTTTTCCATTAAGTCGGCATAAAGTTTTTCCTCTTTTTGCGGCTCTTTTGTTGCTTTAAGTATCTCTTTAATTTTACTTACAGTATCGTTGATGTGATCATAATTAATATCTTTATGAGACCAATGAGGCTCAAATTCTGGATCTTTGGTTACGTATTCATAAGGACTTAAAATATCCATATACAAAATCACATGTACTTTTTTAAGAGGTTCGTCCTTTTCTTTATTTAGAGCCTCAATTACATGGTCCTCATGCAAAGTTCCGCCAAACACAGAAAAAACAGTCTCCAAATCTTCTGCTATGGGTCTGCTAAGATCTTCTCTTTTAGCCAAATTGCCCTTGGCCTGATTTTCAATTTGGCGAACTCTTTCTCTTGTGATTCCATACTCTCGACCGATACTTTCCAAGGTCTCTACCTTCCCCGACTTCATGCCGTATCGGGCCAGAATGATATCACGTGACCTGGCATCAAGCATTGCCAGCAATTCTTTGGTAATTTCTTCTAATTGCTTTGACGAAACTTTTAACTTTAAATTGTTTGACATATTAATATAATTATTATCTAATTTAAGACTTTATTTATATTTAAATCAACACTCTTTACCTTAACGCTTTTATCAAGTATATAACTTATTTGACTATAAGTCAAATATGAACTAGTTATCCCAACTTATTTAAAAAACGTCGCTGCTAAACATCAGCAGACACTGTCCTTATATAGCCGGACATGAACCAGCGTCAAATAATAATGGCTTATAGAAACAATGTCCAGCGCTCCCTTGTTAAAATTGTCAAAATATTATGACAATTTTAAATAAATACCTCCCGTCTCCATTCAAACAATCACTATCTCCGGCTCAAGCGAAACCTCGAATTTTTCCTTCACTCCGCTTCTAACAACATTAATAATATTCAGCACGTCTTTTCTAGTAGCTTTTCCGTGATTAACTATGAAGTTAGCGTGTTTTTGGCTGACCTCCGCGTCCCCAGCTCGATATCCTTTATATCCAGCCTTTTCTATCAATTCCCCGGCAGACATCCCTCTTTCGGGGTTTTTAAAAATTGAACCCGCGCTTCTGTAGTCATAAGGCTGTTTTTCATGTCTCCATTTCCAATCATTATGAATTATTTTTTGTGTTTCCTTGACATCTCCTCTCTGTAAAACAAGCTCCGCTCTTAATATCACCCAACCAGGCTTTTCTTTAAACAGACTGTTTCTGTAACTAAAAAAACAGTCAACTTTGTTTATTCTCCTGGTGACAACCTTTTCATTTTGTAATTCAGCAACCTCCACCCAAGTAACTATATCGCCAATTTCAAAACCTCGCCCTCCCGCATTGCCTCTTATACACCCTCCTAAAGTCCCCGGAATATTTACCATTAACTCCGGACCAGTTAAGCCCTTCTCATGAATATTTTTTACCAGTTCGCACATGCCTATACCGCTTTCTGCTATTACGCCATTTTTTTCAAAAGAGACCTTTTTACACTCGTTTTTAATAACCAGACCGTCATATCCATCGTCTAAAAACAGCACATTACTTCCCCTACCTAAAACAAAAAAGGCTAAACCCTTATCTTTTGCATACAGCAAAGCATCTTTTATATCACTTATATTTTCTACTTTTAAAAAAAACTTAGCCTTTCCCCCTATTCCCAAAGTAGTCAAGTTGGCCAAGTCAACACTCTCTCTAATCTTTTTCTTTAACATACTCTCTAAGATAATAATCTAAATCACCCGCGGTAAAGGCTATGGCTATATCAAAGTCGTCGCCAAGCTCAGTCAATATTTCAGGAGCTTCTTCTAAATTATCAAAAACCCACACGCCAACACCCGCTTTATTTTTTAGTTTTTCAATAAAATCATTTTTTAATTGACCACAATCTTTACCTTCTCGCCCGGGAGGGCGGTATATTGGCACCACTACCAAACCATCAGCCCCCTCTAACGCTTTAATAAAGTCAGAGCTCATTTTTTCCAACCTCTCTTCAGTATGGGGCTCAAAAACCGCTAGTATTTTTTTATCATAATGAACTTTTTTTACCGACTTCATAGTTGCCGAAATTTCTCTTGGGTGATGTCCGTAATCCGAAAAAATAGACATATTTTTTATTTTTCCTAATTTTTCCATCCTTCTCGATAATCCGCGGTAAGTATCTAAAGACTTTATTGCCTGCTCTCGATCAACACCAATTTTTTCCGCCATACAAACAGCCATAGCCGCGTTCCCTCTCATATGATCGCCAGCAAGGTTTTTATTCTCTGGTATCCTAACCCCATCGGCCAACATAATCTTGGCAGGCCAAACCACGTCTTTGTTTCTATAAGTTTCTTGATTAGTTACCAGCCAACCATCCTTCATTTTTCC
>CAZBPF010000046.1:0-4893 GCA_964493745.1 uncultured Gammaproteobacteria bacterium | reverse complement strand
AATAGTTTTTTATCCTTCATATACTAACTAATCAAACAGAAAATCAACTACTGGATTTTCCGGCTCGCTCGTAAATTCTTGTTTATCTTTTAATATCCGCTCTACAAACCGTGCAAAATACTTGTCTTCATACTTCGCAAAATTAAAGCTGGTTCGCCCTTCCCAGTCACTTGTGGCTTTATCAATATCCTTTTTCATTTTTCAATCTCCTTGAAACGAGAACCCTCTTCCTTTAGGTAGAGGGGGTTCAATTTTTAATTCTGATCCTGTTTAATTAATTTTAATCGTTGTGCTTGTCTCAAACCAAATTCAGCACTTTTTAACTTTCTATTCAGAATCTCTATATAATTTTTGGTTCTGGTAATATAGTTATTAAGTGCATCTTTTTTAGTTGAATGAGCATAACTTTTTTTTGCTTTTTTAAATATTCGTTTGGTTGATAAACCATACCTATCAGTAATTACATAAGTACACTTTGTTTCAGCAATTACAAAAAATGTTTCAAGCTCTAATACATCTCCTGAAGACCTATAACTAATTTCATAACGATAAAACTTTTTCTTGTTTGTTATTTCCATTTTTCAATCTCCATTCCGATTTCTTACTAATTCACTATCCAGTGCATTAAGTACACCTTCGTTATAACCGCTGATATATGCTGCCATGGCGTATTTCATGGCTTCTGAAGTATCCAAATAAGTTTTCTCAAATTCGCCGCTTGAATTAAAACGATTAATAACATTAGCCCAAGCTTTTTCTGTCAACGTAGATGTTTCCATTTCAAATTCAATTTTCATTTTTATTCCTCTCAATTATTGTTCCGCTCTGTAATTGTTCCGCTATTATAATATGCTACTATAGTTTCAACTGTATCCTTATTTATTGGGCAATTATTAAGAACACAGTCTATTTCCACACAGCAATTTATACAAATTTCTTTTTTGTCTAAATAAAATGTTCTTCCTTTGTATAGGTCAAGTGTTTCGCTCGAATAAACCTGACCGCAAGAAGGGCAAGTTTCTAATTTAAATTTTTCCATTTCATTTTTCATCTTTTACTAACTCCTTTAATATTTTTAGCATATACTTTTTGTTAACAACCTCACCGTCAACCAACCTAGGCGTTCCGGAATTGTAAGCTGCAATGCCTAAAAAGGTACCATATTTTTTAATTTGAATTTTCAGATAGCGCAGCGCGTACTTTGTATTGTATTTATAATTCAAAAGCCAACGGCAAGGATAGTCTCTGCTATAGCCTACATCCTGCGCCGTCGGGCACTGGATTTGAAAAAGGCCCAATGATCGGCCGTCGTCGCCTATTGCGCAGGGGTTCCCGGAACTTTCGACAAGTGCTATCGCCCACACCAAATATGGGTTAAGCCCTGCTTTTTCGGCCTCTTCAAGTACATACTCTTTTATATCCGCACCTAGCGCCACTTTTAAAAGAAATAACAAATAAATTAAAAAAGAAATTAAATATTTCATACAATCAAGCTCCTCGTGCGGCTTTCCAAACTTCCAGACGAACTTCATGCCAAACTTTTTGATCAATTTTCTGATCAATTTTCTGATCAATTTTCTCGCTTAAGTTATTTATTCTCGCCCTGGTGGCTTTTTGAACTTTCAACTGAACTTCCTGAAAAATATTCAAGTAAAGTGATTTCATAAAATATTACCTGAAAGCCACTTTAGAAACGACTTTTCGCTATCCGTAGGGTTTTTGATGTTTTTTATTTCATTATACGCCTCTTTTATCTTGCACCAATGCAAATTAATATCAGCTAACATAGCAAGCCCTTCCTCGTTAATATAGTAATTCTTTCCCTCTCTCTTATAATTGCAATTAACCATTAGCGGCTGCGCTACGGGGTTGGGGCGATGGATTTCTTGAGAAAAATGCCGTCCAAAACCGTCCTGTTTTGCAACTTTATGAACAGCACCCATAAAGTGAATACAGCTATGACACATTCCAATAGACGCTGCCCCTTCGTGCCGGGGGCAGCTTACCTGCCAATTTGCCTTTAGTGTGTTTTTTGTGACATCTAATAACATTTTTTACCTCTTTTACCTTTTTAGGTTTTTGGCTAAATACTGCTTAACGGCTTTCCGAATTAAACTGTTAATTGATGTTTTTTCTTTACGTTGCGCCTGCAATCTCTTGAGCTCTAAAAACATGTCCTCGGAAAGCAATAGTAATTTTTTTATCATCCCTTCACCTCTGCAATTATCTCATTTCCCCGGAAAGTAAAGCTTATAGCTTTTTCCCGGTATTGTGGATATTTCTTTTTTATCTGCGCTCTCAACCTCGCATAGCTTGAAACCTTAATCTGCAAATGCTCTACAAGCTTACCACCAGGTGCTACAATATATACTGTATTCATTGACATCCCTCCTTATAGATATGATATATATATCAGGTATATATGATTGTCAAGGAATTTTTAATTAACTGGTGGAGTGGCTACTGGTGCAACTCGCAAGGCGCAAGTAAAAGGTGTGATGCATAACAAAGGAGGACGTATACGGGCTTGCGCCGCTGCTGAATTTTCAAAAATAGCCACCCCATATTTTTAATATCATATATCATTTTAAAAGTATACATTATTGTCACTTTGAATTTTTATACCGGCAAAGCCGCGAGAAGTAGAGTTACCACTTTTAATTACTTTGTATTCAAAATCTCTACCCGCCTTTGCCCGCAATCTCATTTTTTTTATAAAGCCACGCTCGCTTAAGCGCATTATGTCACTTTTGCCATGCTCCATAATAGCTGTATATGCATGATAAGCTGCATGTGTCGTAATTTTGTCATGAGGGTCGCTAGTAACAGATACGTAATCATCAAACCATTCCAAAAATGCATCGCTGTCTTTTGCTATTCCAACACGCTCTGCGTTTACTGTTTTTGATTTGTTAAATCCGTTTTCTTTCAGTTCACGATAAGAATTAATGCACCTGTTAAATATTGCGCTTCGCTCTTCTAGTAATTTTCCCTGTAAGTCAATAATTTTTTTATCAGGCTCTTTTTCAAGATCCAAATCAAAAGGTACAATTAATAACCTGCGTAACATACCTTTAGAAGTGTCTGCCAGGTGCGGGATTTCATTGTACGTAATTATCATTTTGGCAATATTTGTAAATTCAAATCCATTTTCATAAGGATGTCTTGCGTGGACCGGAGTACCGCCTGTTATTTTTTTTAGCGGCCCGGTATTCCGAAAGCATTGGGGGTTTTCTTCTTCACAAAAATTAACAAGCTTGCCCTCAAGCTGCGCGAGCGCAAATTGGTCCTTGACGATTGATTCGATTGGCACTGATACTGCATTCTTTGTGCCTATGAAATTTTCAACAAATTTTATGAACGAACTCTTGCCATTAATTCCGGAACCTGAAAGAATTAATACATTTTGTAATTCTGTGTAGCTCATTCCGGAAATTATAAACGCTAAAAACTGCTCAAGGAGTACAATCAAGTCAGCACGATTGTATGTTATGTTCCATAGGAACTTGAGCCAGGTATCGCAGTTATCGGCACTGGGGTTGTAGTCATAATCTAGCACGTATTGAAAACAATAATCTGAATTGTGGGGCTCAAAAGTTCCCCGATCAAAATCATAAACGCCATTTTGGAAATTGACTTTCCCGCTTACGTCATTATTTAAAAAATCTGTAGAAACATAATTGTAGCGCTTGACGTGGTGCATGAACTCTACCGCTTCCGCCTCTTTTGTGAGCTCTGGCCTGTAGTTGTTTTGAGCAAAACATTTTATAGCAGTGTCATTTGTTTTTTCATAATATTTCCCGTTCCAGAGCATTACTCGGCGCAGCTCTCCAAGATTTTTATATTTTGTTTTTTTGTCATAAAAACGCTGCAAGTCGTCGTGATGGCGAACCATTTTTTGATTGCCATTTGAGCTGATCGTAAAAGTTGTAAATCCGCAGCCTTGCGTAACGATATAGTCACGCTCTGCAAGTTGCTTTTTACAAATTTCCGGGCCCTCAAGACACAAAAGATCGTTAAAGTCTGTTGGCTTTGTGCGCTTATCGCGAAATCTGGGCACACGCATTTCACAGCTATATTCTTTAGCTGCTGCCGCCGCTTTTTCCACGCCAATATTTTTTTTGACGCCGCGAATAAAAGTAAAATTGTCGTTGTCGGCGGCAATTATTACTTTCGCCTTGGAATTCTCTTTTACCTTTTTTACCACACCAGCGATATTGCCTGCGGTAAAACAGCACAGGACTGGCTTACGCGTAAGTATATGTATTGTACAAGCAGTCGCATAACCTTCTGCGACCCAAAGCTCGTCTTTTTTAAAAAGATCGCTTACAGGGCATCCTAGAGCACATATGCCGTTTTTAATATCGGACCCTTTGACAAATTTCTTATTGCCATTTGAATTTATCGCTTGCAGGCCCTTGATGTCGCCCGCAAAATCGGAAACAGGGATCAGGAGCATATCGCCCTGGATTTTTGCATTAAAAATTGAAGGGACCTTTTTTCTTTTTAAATACTCGTGGGATTCGCCTATAGCCGCAGCGTTCCATCGTTTTTTAATTTCTACAATGTGTTTTGCATGCTCTTTTTTGCGTTCTTCTTCTGCCGCCTTCATGGCGGCTTTGTGCCTTTTGCGAATTTCTTTTTGAGTTTCCGTTGTTAGGGGTTCGTTTTGCTTGCTTGACCAATTGACTTGTGTGTCAGTATTCCAACGACCAGCGACAATATATTGAGTATCGCCAAAATCATGTCCTACCGCCCAGCAAACTTTTTCAGGGCCGAAGCGGACAATTCGCCCGTTGAGGGCAAAAGCAGGCACCTCTTGGCAGTCTAGCGATTGCGCAAGATAAGAAATTGCTTCGTGTGGTGCTATCAATATAGTGTCCCCCTCAATTT
>CAZBPF010000045.1:0-4993 GCA_964493745.1 uncultured Gammaproteobacteria bacterium | reverse complement strand
GTATTTAAAACCGGTCTAGACCAAACCCTAATTGTTATTGGTTTACCAATTACAGACATAGCCGGATGACTATCCACTATTTGCAGTTTTGAACAAGTCGGATCGCTGTTATCACAAGAAGTATCCTCACCGGATTTATACATTTCCCTTTCATATAAGTTACAATCTTCACCGTGTACCTGATAAGAACCGCAGCTGCACTTATTATGCCTCCACCCGTCAGTGTCAATCCAATTAATATAAGCGTCCTGGCCAACCCATCTTTGAAAATCAGGTCTTTGCTCTATATAACTCCGATAAGCCGGATCTTCAGAAGGGTAATAGCCGCCCCGAAAACAAGATTCCGGTACACCTGAACAACCCATATCGGGTCCATGGCCGTAGCCGCATTCAACTTGATTTATATCTTCGTAATCACAATTTGGTCCGGACCAACTATTGTCAGCCGCCTGTTTACGAACCTCTTGTTTTTGCTGGGCCAATCTTAAACCGAGCGGTAAGCTGACCGCCATTAAAGCCAATCCTAAAAATATTGTTAAAGCCGCCTCGCCTTTTTGAAGAAATTGTTTACTACTCGATTCCATAATTTAAAATAGTACTTTTTTAAAATTTAGTCAAATATTTCGTCTTCTTTAAACCAAAGTTTTCGTTCAAATTCCCCCTCCTCAACCGTTCCTGAAGCGTGAACCAAGTTGTATGAAGGTGTTTTGTTTTCGTTAGCCAGTGTTGCCGAGTAGTAGCCAAAGTCACCCCTGATTGTTCCCGGAGCGGCCTCTTTTGGAAAAGTTGAACCAACTTTTTTGCGAATGACGTCAATCGCATGCGGACCTTTCCATAACATAGCAATCACCGGACCCTCGGTCAAATAATTGACATTTTGCTGCATAACGTATTCACCAATTTCACGCGGAGTGTTAACACCCAAATCCTCTTCCGGGTCCTTACCGACTTTTTCATAAAAGGCAATCACTTTATTGCCGACATTTTCATACCATTCTTCATTAACTTCATAGTGCTCCATTGCCAGTTCTTCCGGCACCATAACCATTTTACAAGCGATAAGGTCTAAGCCGGTTTTTTCAAACCGGGAAATAATTTCCCCAATTAATCGGCGTCGAACCCCATCCGGTTTAACTAAAACAACAGAAATTTCGTTCATAATTTAATGACTAATAACTAATGTCTAATGATTAATGATTAATGATTAATAAATAATTGTAAAACGAAAATTGCTAAATTGCTAAATTTTTACTTGGTCCGATTGCCGATAAATAAAACTCATTGGGCTGAAAAAAATCATCGGCCAATTTTCTTACTTCTTCTATTTTAACAGATTCGATTAAATCTAAAGTTTCTTCAACTGTTCTTATTTTACCTTCTCTCAACCAGGAGTCGGCTGACCAGCCGGCAAGGTTGGTTGTTGACTCAACGGAAAGCAGAATTCTTCCCCGAAGTCCTTCTTTGGCATCATTAAACTCTTCCTCAGTCATTGTTTGACTGATATTTAATAATTCTTCTTTGATAACTTCCACCGCCTCCTGAGCTTTATCATTTCTCACTCCGGCATTAATTCCAAAAAGGCCGCCTTCCTGATAATAACCAAGTGAGGCATAAACATAATATGCCCAGCCGCGTTTTTCCCTAATTTCACTCCACAACCTTGAACTCATTCCAGTTCCAAGTATATTTTTTAAAATTCCCATCGGCCACCGGCGGCTGTCTTTCAAACCAAAGATTGACCGGCCTAAAACCAAATGTGTTTGTTCTGTTTTTCGGTTGTCGATTAAAATCCTTTCTTCCTCCGGCTTCCAGTCAACCAACCCCGGCTTATCAAAATCCACCTGATATCCGCCAAACCATTTTTTTGCCAAACCAAAAACTTTTTCCCGGTTGGAATTACCGGCAACTGCCAAAACCATGTTTTTAGGGGAAAAAAGCCGTTTTTTATAACTGACAAAATCGGCTCTGTTAAACTTTTTAACGCTTTTTTTAGTCCCCAGCCCACTTCTTCCTAATAAATTATTTCCTAAAACCAGCTGGCTGAATAAATCCTCAACTTTGGCTTTCGGCGTATCTTCATACATATTAATTTCTTCTAAAATTACGCCTTTTTCGCGGTTGATTTCTCTCTCTTCCATTCGGGCATTGAAAACAATATCACTGACAAAATCAAACATTAAATCCAAATGTTTGGGGGTATTTTTTATCCAATAGGAGATTCTGTCCTTACTGGTTGAGGCATTGTAGATTGCCCCGATTTTATCCAGCTCTTTTGCCATCGTTAGCGGATCGGGTCTTTTTTTAGTTCCTTTGAAAGCCATGTGTTCCAGGAAATGAGCTAAACCGTGTTCTTCTTCCTTTTCATACTTGCCGCCGGCACCAACGTAAAGGTTGACAACCACTGAAGTCAAATCCATCGGTACAAAAACCACCCGCAGTCCGTTGTCTAAAGTTTTTATTTTATATTCAAACATAATTAAAAGCTAAATGCTAAATGCTGAATGCTGAACGCTAAATGCAAAATGATTATGCTTTTGGAGCGGGAGACCGGATTTGAACCGGCGGCCTTTTGCTTGGCAAGCAAACGCTCTAAACCACTGAGCTACTCCCGCAGTAAATCTAATTATAACAAATTTTAAAACTAATCAATATTATTCTACAACATTGACTTCAAAATCCAGCTTGACTCCGTAGCTGTCGAAAACATCCTGACGGATTTTTTCACCTAAATTTAAAATTTCCTTGCCTGATGCCCGACGGCGGGTAATAATACATAAGGCATGATTTTCGGAAACGCCGACATTGTCTTTCCACTTTCCTTTCCACCCCAGCTCATCAACCAGTTTTCCGGCTGGAATTTTAACCCAGTTATCACCCTTATCAGTTGGATAACAACCTAAATCCGGCATCTTTTTTAATAACTCTTCATATTTGTCTTTGGTAACCAGCGGATTTACAAAAAAACAACCGCAAGTGCCGTATTGATTAATATCCGGCAGATTAGTATTCCTTTGGTTGATTACTGCCCGCATCACGTCTTTCAGCGTATATGGTTTTTCCGCCTCATTTTCCAGCTGTTTTTTCAAAGAAGCGTAATCGTAATTTAATTTGTATCCGGCCTCAACCGGGGTTAATTTAAACCAAATATTGGCAATTAAAAATTTATTTTTAAGTTTTTCTTTAAAAATGGTTCCCCGGTAAGTAAATTGGCAATCATTCTTTGAAAAAACTTTTCGTTTTCCGGTTTCTAAATTGACCGCCTCTAGCTTTTCAATCACGTCTGAAATCTCCTGACCGTAAGCGCCGATATTCTGGCTGACTGCCCCGCCGACAGCCGCCGGAATCGCAATTAAATTTTCTATCCCTCCCCAACCTTGGTCAACCGTCCACCGGACAAAATGATCCCAATTTTCACCGGCTCCAACCTTAACCAAAACCTGCTTATCATTCTTTTTAATTATTTTTTTGCCCTTAATCTCCGGTTTAATCACCAAACCGTCAAAATCATCAACAAACAAAGTGTTGTTTCCACCGCCGAGAATAAGCTTTTTTTCATTGTTGAGTTCCGGGCGGCCGAATAACTCCTGCACTTCGTCAATTGAAGCCGGCCGGCCAAAATATTTCGCTCTTACATCAACTCCAAACTGGTTATATGGTTTTAAAGAAACATTTTTCTTGATATTCATATTATTTAAATTTAATTTTTTATTTTAACTTTTTTGCATTCCCCAAAGATATATTAAAACCCAGGGAAAGAAAAGTGTGTTGTTAAAAAAGCTGTGGATTACAATCGGCAAAACTAACCACCAAGAACGAAGTGAAAAAATTAGCCATATAAAAACAATTAAACCAAAAATTCCGGTTGTCGCCCAAACAAATAAAAATGAATTATCGGCTCCGGCGGCGGCATGATTGAGAATAGTGTTTTCTGAGGCAAACTTGGGCCAGAGGCCCATCATCCTCTGGTTGAGAAGTTTGCTACTACGTGTGTTTGGCGCAAACTGAAGTTTGCTACTACGCACTGTATTAGCGGACTTTAGTCCGCGTTCTTCGCGATTCACAAGTCGTAAATTATTAAAACCAACACCAAAAATCGGGTTTTCTTTTATAATCGCCCAGGTTTGGCGATAATTCTGCAGGCGTCCGGAAATAGAAGCCGTCCGGGTTAAGTCACCGCCTTCCCCTTCCGGCCTAGGAACCAAAACAAATATAATTGCTGACACCGCCAGCCAAAAATAAATGGTGTAGGTCTTCAGCGACCGCAAAAAAATCTTAAATAATTTTAGAAGTCCGCCTTTTATCGGCTCGGCAAAAATTTTATTTATCCCCCAACCGAAAAGGAGCACCAGCCAAGCCAGATACGACGACCGTGAGTAAGTGAAGGCAAGGGTTACTAAGTAAAATAACTTACGGCCAAAGGCCAAAGGCCTAAAGCCAAGGACTGAAAATTCTAGCCCTAAACCCATAACCATCAAAATACCAAAGAAATTCGGGTCAAGAATAGTTCCGGTCAGCCGAAAAAAATGGTCGTCCCAGCCAAAATATTTCATCCGGGTTAAATCAGGAAAAATAAAGTACTGCAGCCAGCCGAGCAGCGCTAACAAAAAAATACTTTTTTTTATTAGCTTGGTAGTTGGTAGCTCGCCGCTTGTAACTTGTAGAAATATGGAAGCGGAGAGAAGAATCCAGCGGATTAAGTATCCTAATCCAATAATGCTTTCCTGTCCCCACCGGGGGAAGTTAATCAACCAAGAAATTAAACCAACCGCCGTAAAAGCAAGAAAAGGACGTAATGCGCGCGCCCTAAAGGCCGCTACTACATCTTTTTTTGCAGTAGCAGGCTTTAGCCTGCGTCGTCTTATCCATTGCCACAATATCCAGGCCCAGATTGCAACTAAGACCAAATCATGAACATAAACCGACACTCCGGCAATTCCCAAAGGCAGTTTTTGCAGCTGTCCCAACGGTAAAAGAAGATATAAAATAATTACTA
>CAZBPF010000044.1:0-5242 GCA_964493745.1 uncultured Gammaproteobacteria bacterium | reverse complement strand
GAATAGCTAAATATAATCGCTTACTTTAATTTAAGAATTATTGTAATTTCACCCCGGATTTTTTCTTGGTTTTGGATTTTTTCTATGATTTGACTGGTTTTACCTCTGATTTTTTGTTCGTATTTTTTGGTCATCTCCCGGCAGATAACAACTTGTATATTGCCGAGAGTTTTTAAAATTGTTTCCAAAGTGGCAACCAACCGGTTCGGCGATTCGTAAAAGACAACCGTCGGCAAAAGATCTTTATTTTGATCAAGATTTTTGAAGATTTCTGATTTTTTACTGCTGCTTTTCGGTAAAAAACCGAGAAAAGCAAATCTGGTTGGCGGAAATCCAGAGACAACAAGGGCGGTAATTAAAGCGGTTGGACCAGGTATTGAAATAATTTCATGTCCCTGCTTTACCGCTTGCCTAACCAGTTGATAGCCGGGATCGGAAATAAGAGGAGTTCCGGCATTACTGATTATGCCTACTTTTTTTCCTTGTGCCAACCAGTTTAGTATCTGTGGAATTTTCCTTTCTTTGTTTTGGTCATTGTATGCGGTTAATCGGGAAGCGGTTAACCCAAAGTGGTTTATCAAGTTTGAGGCCTTACGGGTGTCTTCTGCTGCTAATATGTCAACTTCGGTGATCGTTTGCTTCGCCCTTTCCGTCATGTCGCCAAGGTTGCCAATTGGGGTTGAGATTATATATAATGACATTAGTTTGTGTATAATGATTTATTAATATGAAATTATTTGCTTATTCTATTTTATCAAAGTTTCTTTTTTTATTTTTAAGTTTATTTGTATCGGCAGTTCCTACTGCCGCCCAAACAGAGTTTGATACTTCCAGTCAAATTACTTATGAGCTGGGTTCTAGAGGAAACGGGCAAGTAACCCAAAGAGTTGAATTGGTTAATAATTTTTCACATATTTTCCCGAAAGAGTACCAGCTTAATATCGTCGGAAGTAAAATTGAAAATATCTCTGCGGAAGACTCCGGCGGTTCTATTTTAGATAAAGTCAACGAAATTGATGACCAAACTATTATAACTTTGGTTTTTAATGAACCCGAAGTCGGCAAAGGAAAACCAACTGAGTTTTTTGTTAACTACGAAATACCAAGTTTAGCCAAAAAAAAGGGTCAAATCTGGGAAGTTAATATTCCAAGCTTATCTAACGTTAATGATTTTAGTGATTTAAGCTTAACTATTAAAGTCCCGGAGGGGTTCGGAACTTTGTCCTTTTCCTCAATTGAACCGTTGACGGAAGAAGTTGAAAATAACCAAATTGTTCTTAAATATCAAAAATCTCAGCTGGAAGGCAATCAAATTTTGCTAGCTTTCGGCGATTTTCAAATTTTTGATTTTGATTTGAATTTTTCTCTTTTTAACTCCAGTAATCAAAAAGCGAATAAAACTATACCGATTCCGCCGGATACTACTTACCAAAGTGTTTTTTTAACTTCTATCGAACCAAGACCAAATAAAATTGTTACTGATGAAGATTATAATTGGTTGGCTTTATATTCTCTGGAGAGTGGACAACAATTAGAAGTTAATGTCAAGGGACAAGCTAAAATTTTTTCCGGTCCGGATAACCGAAATTTTTCTGGTCTATACCATAATGAACCGTTAGACGCCTATCTTCAAGATGACCAGTTTTGGCAAGTTGATTCTCCGACTATTCAAGACCTTGGCAATTATTTTTCAAACGCCAACCAAGTTTATGATTTTGTTGTTAATGAATTAGATTATGATTACGATAATCTTGAACAGTCTCAAAGAAAAGGAGCACTACAAGCACTAAAAGAGAAAACGGGAGTTTGTACCGAATTCAGCGATCTGTTTATCGCTTTAGCCAGAGCGAGCGGCATACCCAGCCGCGAATTACAAGGTTTCGCTTTTACAAGCGATAAAAAATTGTTTACTTTGTCAGCAGAAAACGATATTCTTCATTCTTGGGTTGAATATTGGGACTCAAATACGAATTTGTGGATACCAGCTGATCCAACTTGGGCTAAAACAACTGAAGGTATTGATTTTATTAATAATTTCGATTTGGGCCATTTTGCTTTTGTAATCCACGGCCACAGCAGTACACACCCAGCCCCTCCCGGTTTTTATAAAGAAATTAATTCCGGTAAAAATGTAAACGTCGAGTTTGCCCAGAAACTTCTTCCTAGACCGGAACCTAACTTGACCGTTGAATTAATCAACGGTATTAACCAACCCTCAATAAAAGTTAAAAATTCTGCTTTTTCTCCTGCCTATAACACAAAATTAATTTTAAACGGCTGGAAAAAAAATAATCAACAGGAAGAAGTTATTGACGTTTTACCGCCGCTGGGAGAAGTTATTTATCAAGTCGAAAAGCCGAAATTTTTTCAGAGATATTTTTCTAAACCCAGTTACTCGGTTATAATTAATCAAAAGGAGCATGTTTTGGATTACCCGCAAAAAAAATTGAATTTTAAGGAGTTTTTTGATAATCTTTGGACGAGGTTATTTAAATGAAGAAAATACTGAAAACAGTTTTGATTTGGTTTTTAGCCCTAAAAGCAACCAGTTTTCTAATTACGTCTATTTCTTTTGCTGACGGAGTTAAAACGGTAATATTGGCGGCAGCAGCAATGGCAGGATTTGAGTATCTGATTAAACCGATTGCAAAGATTTTGTTTCTACCTATTAATCTGCTAACTCTCGGAACATTAAGGTGGATAATTGACGTTATTGGATTATATTTAATAACTATTTTTATAGACGGGTTTGGTTTAAGCCAATACTCCTTCCCCGGGCTTAACTGGCAGGGATTAGTTATTCCGCCAATAAATTTTTCTTTAATTATTACATATGTATTAAGTGCTTTATTACTTAATTTAAGTTTTAGTTTAATTAGTTGGGTATTAAAATGAAAGAAACTTTTTTAGTTGTCCATATTGTTGTGTCAATTGTTTTAACCGGTTTAATTCTTTTGCAGACATCTTCACAAAATACAAGTCAAAGAATGACGCTGGTTAAGCCAAAACATACTCGAAGAGGAATGGAGAAGCTTACATACTTATTAACTTTTTTCACTCTTTTCCTTTTTATCGCCCTTTCAATTTTACAATTATTAATTTAATCAAATGAAACGATTAAAATTTTGGTTTCAATATGTTTTTGCACTAATTAAACGCTATTGGTATTCTATACTGATAAGCTTTGCAATTGGGGGCGGCGTTTTTTATCTTCTAACCAATTTATCACCGTTAATTCATAGATACTTTCCGAAAACCAAACGGATAGGAGTGGTCGGTAAATACACAATTTCTAACCTGCCGCCGGAAATTTCTCATCTTTTTAGTTACGGTTTGACGGAAATACTTCCCAACAGCAGAGCCACCGGTTCACCGATTGTCAAAAATTGGACGATCGGTATGGAGGGAAAAGAATATACGTTTTTTCTAAAAGACAATTTTTATTGGCAGGACGGAGAATTATTGAAATCCGATCAAATTAACTATCCTATTGAAGGTGCCGAATTTACATATCAGCCAAACCAATTAACAATTAAGTTGGAATCACCTTATGCGCCTCTACCTACACTTTTAACACAACCGCTGATTAAAAAGAAAAAAATCGGTTTAGGTGAATACAAAATAAAGAACATTAAAATCCAAGCTGGCGCCATTTCCTCAATTTTACTAGTCAAAAAAGAACCGGAAAAGGAGAAGTTGTATGTAAATTTTTATCCTAATGAAGACAGCTTAATTACCGCCTATCAGTTAGGCGAAATTGACGAAGCAAGGGGAATTACTGAGGTTGAAGAAATATCAAATTGGAATAACGTTGAAATTAAAACAAATCAAAAAAGAAATACAAACTATGTTGCCGCCTTTTTAAATACCAGAATATCACCGTTGGATAATAAAAGAGTAAGACAGGGTCTAGCATACTGCCTTGAAAAACCTGAAGAAGAAGACAGGGCAATAAGTCCAATTGCACCAACTTCTTGGGCATATAATCAAGACATCAAAACTTATCAATACAATCCCGCCCACGGCAAATCGCTGATGGAAGAAGCCTGGGACCCTGAAGAAACAATTGAATTAACTCTAACAACTTTACCGGAATTATTAGGCTGGGCGGAAAAAATTAAAAATAATTGGCAGGAAAATCTGAATATTAATTTAAAAATTAAAGTTTCGCGTTTTGCTCCCGACCCAAACAATTTTGATATTTTTCTCGGTTACGGAATTATACCGCCGGATCCCGACCAATATTCATTCTGGCACTCAACACAGGCGGAAAATTTAACCGGTATAAATAATCCCAAAATCGACCAGCTTCTTGAAAAAGGCAGAAAAAATATTGACTTTCAAGAAAGAAAAGAGACTTACTACGAGCTTCAACGGTCAATTTCGGAAGAAGTACCGGCAATTTTCTTATATTATCCGAAAAACTACATAATCGTCAGAAAATAAATTCTTCTCCGGTTTGGCTTGTTCCATTGCCGATTTTTTGGTAAACTCTAATAAATATTGCCGAAGTGGCGGAATTGGCAGACGCGCACGGTTCAGGATCGTGTGGTCTTTTTGACCTTGTGGGTTCGACTCCCACCTTCGGCACCCATGTACCACGTTGGGTACATGGCAGGCAATGTACCACGTTGGGTACATGGCAGGCAATGTACCACGTAGGGTACACGGCGGGCCGGTGTTATAATATAGGCAAGATAAAGCCAAGGTAGTCAAGTCGGTCACGACACGAGTCTGAAAAACTTGGGATGCCGGTTCGATTCCGGCCCTTGGCACCCACGTACCAGTACACCGCGGTACTAGTGCAAGCACAGTACACGGTAAAAGTACGGTACATGGCAAGCTCAGCGGGTATAGCATAGTGGTTAATGCCCCTGCTTTCCAAGCAGGATACGTGGGTTCGATTCCCACTACCCGCTCCAAAAAAGTCAAAATAATTTATGGTGGACGTAGCTCAGCGGTAGAGCGCCTACCTGTGGAGTAGGTCGTCGAGGGTTCGATTCCCTTCGTCCACCCCATAAATAGTTGGGGCTCGTAGCTCAGTTGGCCAGAGCACTCGGTTTACATCCGAAAGGTCGTAGGTTCAAGTCCTACCGAACCCACCCATGTACCAGAGCACCGTGTACTAGTGCAAGCACAGTACACGGTAAAAGCACGGTACATGGCAGGCAATGTACCACGTTAACAAGTCGAGGTGCTGGAATTGGCAGACAGGCAGCGTTGAGGACGCTGTGTCCTTTTA
>CAZBPF010000043.1:0-5301 GCA_964493745.1 uncultured Gammaproteobacteria bacterium | reverse complement strand
CCTGCAAAAATGTCTTCACCCAGCTGCTCGCGAGCGGATGAGTCCAAAACCGCTATTCCAGGTTCAAATCTACCAACCACTGACAAAAAATCTTTGCTTGCTTGACTTTATCTCAAACCTATGTTTATAATGCTCAATATGGTTATTTCACCAGAAACTGGCAGAAAAAGTTACGAAGATTACCTGAAAGAACACAACGATAAACTTCAGAGTTTTACTGAAAAAATTCAAGATTCTCAAAATATAATTGATCTAAGAACAGCCTGGATGGAAAATGGGCTGGTCAATCAAATCGCGGGTTACGTTGATAAGGAAGTTTTTGATTCATTCCAATCATCGGTTACCAGAAAACTTACCGAATTAGAAATCAATTGGGATTCTGATGATGAACGTATACAGATGCTAAAAGAAGCTCTTGCACATGGAGAAGAACCTAGTGACCAAGGAACTGTCGAAATGGGTTGGCACAGCAATGTTAGTAGTCATTTATACAGATTTCTAACTGCCTGCGACCCTTCAGTTCAAGAGGGACTTAGACTATTACCAATGGAAGATTTAACACCTGAACAACTCAGAATTAGAAAAAAGGCGTTAGAATTCACTGCATCTGATGAATACACTATCCCAGACCGCTTTCCAAGGAAAGCCGCCCGTAGAATAACTGATCCTACTTCTCCATTTTGGGGATTTAGCTTCAAAACCGATACCTGGCCAATAAACTTTGGCGGACATGGTAGCGGGCCAAACATCTATTTATGGATGCCCACTGGCCTCGTGTCTAAACAAGACATAATTGATACCACAGAAAGAGGTTATGAAAAATCAGGAATGGAAAAAGACCCTTATTATTTCCCAAGGTCAATAATTGTGCAAAGCTTACATTTAGGTTATCGTGATCCTGGTTCCCGTCAGGTGGACACAGAATCAGGAATGGTCAAAAAATTTCTTGATACAATTGAGGTTGAAACAGAATCCAACGGACCTCCAATAACACTTTAAAAACTTACTCTATAGTGGAGCTTTAACATTGTTTCCTCCAAAGGCAGGCGGGCACCTGTCTCTGCCAATGCGTTTTAATGATAAAATCAAGTATGAATGAAAGAAAGAATTACAGCCATGAAATCCCAGCTATGTATCCGGAAAGAGGAACAGCTTATCTAAAATTTATTGACAAAACACTTATTTACTCTAGGCATCATTTAATAAAGGTTATAAAATTACTTCAGGAAGGAGAAACTGATGTCACTACTGAATTAATTGACCAGTTAAAATCATTTGAAGCTCAAAATCAACCTCATCCTACAGTAGAAAGAGCCTTAGAAGGTGCCAGAGAATTTTTTACACAACCACATATTCAAAATATATTTGCTCCGGTTCCTGATATTGAGATTTTCTACTACGGATCCCTACAATATAGAGACCCCCAAAATTGCGATGGAGATTTTATCCTAGTTTCCCATACATCAAATCCACAACCGGGGAGAAGAGAAAAATTAGCCGAAATTGAGGATGAAATTTTTTTGCCTTTTTGGCGTTATTGGGAAAGGGAAAAGTTAAGCATAACCGAAGGTGCCGGAGTACATTTTGAAATTTGTGACCTAAACTACTTAGACGAAACACCAATAACCAATAGGATGTTATCAGATACTTTGGATACAGAAAGATTCCTCTCATGTTTGCCTGAAGCATTAACCGGCAAACTTCTTTTTGATACTCCTGAAAACAGAGAAAAAGCAAATCAAATGAGAAAAAAGGCAAAAGAAGTGATTGATTATGACCCTTTCATCTCTGGCTGCGTCAAATTAGATCTGGAAGAATGTATAGAGGAAAGAAAAAAAAGAAAATCATGGACTTAATTAGTTTAAGATCCGTCCAACTAAACGTTCCGTCATAGGCAATTTTACAACATCACCAAAAAGTTACGAAATAAAAAGTTCTAACATAGTTCACCAGCCCCTGCTAATTTCAATGACCAGGTAAGTAAGCACCTGGTCATTGTTCTTGTTACTTTATTGATTCATTTCCTGCACACCTTGCTGCATCATCTGGTCAAAGTCCATAAATTCTACGCCACTGGGTGGGTTGAATTTAGCATCTGAAACAGTTGTCGGCTGACAATTATAGTCAACATCTGTCGGTAAATCCTGTTCAACATCTTGGTCAACTTCTCCATCTTGGTCAACTTCTCCGGAAAGCATTTCCTCTGCTTCTTCCGGCTCAAAACACATTTTAATACCCTGTGCCTGACCCTCAGACCAATTCCACATACAGTCGTCTTTAAAAATAACTTGACCGGTTCCTTCTTGGGAAACAATCTCAGAGTAAAACTTTTCTCCTTTTATCCAAGTTGTTATCTGATAATCATCGCCTTGATTAAAACTACATTTTAAAGGAATGCCTAAGCCGACCATCGCTTTTAAGCGGCCGGTAAAGGTTTCGTTTTCAGTACCGGTTTCAGATTCATGAATTTCTCCTGATTCAGTCACCTGCTCTTCTTGGCCCGCCGGTATTTGAATCTCGGGCGTTTTGGTTTGACGAGTTAGTAAATAACCACCTAAACCAACGGCAACGACTAAAATTAAAATTACTGGTAATATCTTTTTCATTTCTTTCACCTCCTCTCTTTGCTTATCATAACACAAAAACCTCAGCGCAGACTAAAGTCTGCTACTACAAATTATCTCCTCATCCGTATATGTTCGAATGGGACTTGAAAGTCGGACCAGGAGAATTTACCGTCGTGGTTAAAATCTATCGGAATTAAGAATTTAAACCTGGCGTGGTTTAAACCCGGTTCGTGAAAAGTGGTGTGAGTCTGGCGAGGTAATGACCCGGGCTTGACTAAAACCAGCCGATAGTCTTCATCCAAGGCAACATTGTCAATTTGCTTCAAAACCGCCTTGCCGTCGGTAACAGTTAAGCCCTCCCGACCGAAAACCACCTGTTGATTATCGTCATAAATTAATAATTTAAAATCCTTGCCTTTCGCCTCCCGCCAGAGCAGGGGTTGAACAGAAAATTTTAAATCAATATTCGGCCGCACTTCAATATTCCACTCAACCGAATTAGATACCGGTTTTCCGTTTTTATAAATCATAATTTGTAATTTATAATTCATAATTCTTTCCGGAGTTTTTAAAGATAAACTGACTTGTTTTGTCTGAAATGGAGCAATTGACCGCAAATCGGAAAAGAAATAATCAATCGAATCCGACTCGGCTCCGGCTAATTTCAAACTATAACCCTCATCTTTATCCCAAATTGCCTGTCCCTCGTTAGTAATATCAATAAAAAACTTATAAGTTGAGTTGTGAATTAGCTTTGACGGCGGTAAATCTTCAACTTTCAGAATTTGTTCCTGTTCCGGCTTGCCGGCTGTTTTTGAAATACCCAAAACCGTTTCATGTTGAGGATAAAACTCGCCGTTATTTGGCTTCCGCCAGGAAAAATGGTCAAACGGCTCACCTTGATAGTTAAATATAAACGGTGTAATTGCCACTACCCTTTCATCCGGCAAAATACGGCTGAAATAAGTTATAAAATTTTTCGCTACCTGATCGGCAGAGTAAAAACCGGTTTGACCGGATAAGCCCTCAAAATGCGGCCAGCCGGTTTCGGTTATAAATACCGGCAAATCTTTTTTAACTCCAAAACTCCGTAATAAGCTTAACTCCCATTGATAATTCAAAACCGTATTTCGACCGCTGGCAGTTGGTGAACCAACATAGCCGTGATTTGGATAAGAATGACTAGCCCAGCCGTCAATATTTTTGAATAGTTCCGGCAGTCCGCCGTCAAGCGCCAAATGCATCTGCCGAAAAAACTCCGTCTGGTCTTCATAAACAGGCGTTTGGCTCGGCGCCGCAGAATCAAATCCGGCTATCATCACAAAAAAATCACTATTTTGTTCCTTTAACTTGCCAGCAAATTGTTTAACTATGCCGGCATAATTTTTCGGGTCAACCGCCCCACCCCATTCGGCCCCCTGATTCGGCTCGTTAAATAAAACAACGTATCTATTCTTAACTACCCAGTTTAAGGAATCCAAAAAATCAACCCAACTGTCAATATCCGTTTCATTAGGACGACGCCAAAAACCGCCCTCTTCAGGCCGAGTAGCTAATCTAACAATTGGAATCAAATGCAGTTCACGCATCCGGTCAAAAACATCCTGCCACTTCTGCCTGTCCAAATCGTCCTCTTGCATAACTACGGTAACGTATCCCCAATCACCACCAGAAGAGTTAACCAATTCCGCCACCTGACGAAGCTCATTTTCCTCCGGTACCGCTACATGCATCCCAAACTTGTTATTTTCAGCAATTACCCTACTGCTACTAAAAATAAGAAATAAACACAAAAAAACCAATACTCTTTTCCTCATACCCAATTCTATCAAACCTTAGAATAATTTTTCGCCAACCACCTTAGTAACTAAATCTAATCATTTCTTAACAAAGATCACTTCTTTTTTTCCATCCTTTTTTAACTGGACTATTCCGTTTTCCTGAAGAGGTTCAATAAGTGACCGCTTTCCCAAAATAGATAAAGTTACTTCCGGAGCGTAAAAAACACCATCCTTTTTTAAACTTACAGCAATTACCTTAGCCATGCTTCCCGGCTGGATATTACCAATTTCACCAGCAACATAATCGGATAAGGCGTTAGCCGTTACTAAATCGAATTTTCCCTTTAAATCCATATTTTCCAACTTTAATAAAACTTCGCCTGTATTATTTAAGTCTGCTTGGATAAATTCTTCTTCTCCTAGATTTAACGCAGGTGATTTATCCAATCCAAAAGCGCAGTAACCTGCCGTTTTTAAACCTTTAACAAAGCTCCCCTCTCCACATCCCAAATCAAGCACCAATCCCTCTTGTGAAATTTCCTCTAATCCAGCGTCCCGCAAACTTCTGTTAATAAACTCAATATCTTTTTCAGCAAAGATTAACCCATCCTCCAAAGTTGTTAAATCTCGAATATTGTTTTCTTTTTGCTCAAGCATAGGCTTTATTCTTAACAATAACTTTAAGTTTCAATACGGATTTTCCCTGCTAGCGGACCAGCCCTAACCTCATGAGACCCAGACCTGACTAAAATCCGTGAAGTGTGTTTTCGTTGGGAAAGTGTAAACCCAGGATCTAATAATCCTCTTCGATCTGTCACTGAAACTTCAACTCCATTTTCACCCTCGTTCCACAAAACTACATGTCGATGAGTAATACGATCCCGAAACTCTAACCTACCCTTTAAATCATGGTGAGTTTCCTTTAAACCACTAAATTGCCTTTGAATAACTTC
>CAZBPF010000042.1:0-5379 GCA_964493745.1 uncultured Gammaproteobacteria bacterium | reverse complement strand
GATGCCGAATCCGGCGGCGGTTTACTGTGAAGAAGAAGGCGGGGAGTCAAAATATATTGATTTTAAAAGCGGAACGAGGGGGTTTTGTGTATTTGAAGACGGCAGTGAATGCGGTCAGTGGGATTTTCACCGCGGGGATTGCAGTAAAGGTGATTTGGTAAAAGAAACTATTGAGGAAGGCGAAGGCCCAAGAGCGGATGCCGGAGATGAAGTTTCTGTTCACTATACCGGAACCTTGTCAGACGGGACAAAATTTGATTCCAGTTTGGATAGAGGTCAGCCGTTTAGTTTTACACTTGGTGAAGGCGAAGTTATTAAGGGTTGGGATCAAGGAGTTTTGGGGATGAAAGAAGGAGAAGTAAGGAAATTAACAATTTCACCGGATTTGGCTTATGGTGAGAAGGGTACCGGACCGATACCGCCTAATTCAACTTTAATTTTCGAAATTGAACTTCTGGAAATAAATTGAATTTTTTTAAATTAACCAAATTATTTATTCCGACATAATAAAGCTATGAATATTTATCATCAGGAAATTTTAAAAATGATTCGTCAGAGGGCAGAAAAAGAAGTTCGAAAGGGAAGTGGTTATGAAGGGCACAGCGATATAAAGTACTCATTAAGTCGGCCGGCGGAAAGGCAGTTGGCCAAAGATTTTTTAAAAGCACATTCCAAAATAAAATTTAAAGAGTTTATTGATCTTCTTGATTCTTTATACCAAGGTGAGTCATCTAACGAAAAAAGTATTGCCGGCTTGCTGTTGGAAAATAAACCGGAATTTAGAAAACAAATTGAGCTGAATAAGATTGATCAGTGGCTTGACGGTTTAAAAGGTTGGTGTCAGGTTGACTGTTTGTGTCAGTCAAATTTTTCAGCGTCAGAAGTTTTATCTCGTTGGAATGAGTGGCAAAAACTAATCAGGTCACTTAATACTAGTAAAAATATTAATAAAAGAAGAGCGTCGCTTGTTCTTTTAGTTAAATCTGTCCGTGAATCTAAAGAAAAAAAGGTGGCTGATTTGGCTTTAGAAATGATTGGTAATCTAATAGATGAAGAAGAAATTTTAATTACTAAAGCCGTTTCATGGCTTTTGCGGGAAATGATTAAAAATCACCGCTGTAAAGTTGAGGTTTATTTGGCTGAAAATAAAGATAAGCTTCCGGCAGTAGCGGTCAGGGAAACAACCAATAAATTAGAAACAGGAAAAAAGTAAAAAAGTTTTTGGTAAAATAAGTATTGTTTACACTTTTAGGTTAAAATTTGTTAAGTTATGTAAAACCATGTCATTTCGACCGAGCCCTAAACCGAGTCTGGCGCATCACCTAAGAGGTGTCGTCCTGACACCTCTCAGGTGATACTATTATTATACGACGATCGTCGTATAATAACGGAGAAAAATGCTTTTTACTTTTTAATGTTAGTTGGTCGAAAAAACGAAAAAACGCACATAAAATATATTAAGTAGCATTGATCCCTGTAAGGATTTTTAAAACTGTGTGTTAAAATTATTATAATGACTAAGTACAAAAGAAGAAGTAAAGATTATCGGTATCAGCCGGGACAGGATAAACCTTTCCGGATTTCCAGATTTCGGGCCGATCGATTTTTAGAGTGTCCAAAATGCTTTTATCTTGACCGGCGGCTCGGCCTTGACCGGCCGGGAATGCCGGGATGGCCGCTTAATGCAGCAGTCGATCACCTTCTTAAAAATGAATTTGATTTATTAAGAAAAAATGGTGAAAAGCACGCTTTAATGAAAAAATACGGTATTGATGCGGTTCCTTTTAGTCATCCGGATTTAGCGGAATGGCGTGACGACAATTACCGGTATAAAGGAATTTGTACTTTGCACCAATCGACGAATTTGGAGTTATGCGGTATTATTGATGACATCTGGATTAATCCCAACGACCGGCTTCATATTGTTGATTATAAATCAACCAGTACTTCCAAAGAAATCAGCTTAGACGATGAATATAAACAGGGATATAAAAAACAGGTTGAGTGGTATCAATGGCTTTTTCGGCAAAACGGTTTTGATGTTTCAGATACTGCCTATTTTGTTTATGCCAACGGTTTAAAAGGCGACCGGGTTTTTGATGCCAAAATCGAGTTTGAACTGGAAATTTTATCTTATCAAGGAGACGACTCTTGGGTTGAACCAACGGTTTATGAAATGAAAGAATGTTTAGAAAGTGAAAAAATTCCTGAGCCGGGCGATGAATGTGAGTACTGCCGGTACCGGGAAATGATTCATAAATTTGATCAATGAATAAAAAAGTTGGTTTAATTACAATAATTTTATTAATCGCAACCGGTGCTGTTGTCTATACAAAAAAAGGATTGGTAGTCAATTTTTTTTCAACTGATGTTAAAAAATCAGAAGAAGCGTTAGAGACAAAAATAACTAAGGAGAAATATTCTTCTTCTTCAATTTCGTCAACTCTTCTTCAAATTGAAGATTTAGCCGGTTCCTCAGAAATGTCGGATGAAGAATTTAAACAAGAACTTAAAAACCGTGGATTTCAAGCTGACGAGCAGAAACGGGTTTTTGTAGAGATTGTTGGTCCAACCGGTGGTGATCCTGTTTCACTAGAACTTATAAATAAATTTGGCGGTCAAGTAGGTGATTCATGGAGACACCGCACCGAAGCGTGGATTCCTATCAGCCAGCTGTCTAATTTTGCGGAAGCGTTACCTGAGGGGTATTTTGTTGAACCGGTATATTCTCCTCGTTTAGACTAGCAGTGATTAATGGTAAACTGAATATAATGAAAAACCGGCTGTTAAAAATAAGCGCAATTTTCTTCCTGCTTTTTATAATATCCACAATACCGACCAGATCGGCTAATGCTGTTGTTTGGCCGCCGTACGTTTACTGTATTCAAATGGGTTACGAAACGGAAACAACCAATGAGGGAAGATTTTGCATTTTCCCTGACGGAAAGAGATGTGAAATGGAAGCTTTTTATGAAGGAGAATGCGGACAGGATTATGTAAAAGAACTAGAATGTGCGGCTGAAGGGGAAAGCAAACTTCCCGGCAGAGAATGCTGCCCCGGTCTGGTTTCAAAACAAGATGTACGCATGAAAAGCGACGGGTCGTGTGCAGTGATGGAAACCTGGGCGGTATGTTTGCCCTGCGGAAACGGTATTTGTGACCAATCGGAAAATATTTGTAACTGCCCTGAAGACTGCATAACTCAGTCTATACCTCAAAAAATTAATCAACAATTAAATAACCCGAGTAAAGACACAATCTCCAGTAACAATGTTGTTAAAAACAAGCTTTACATTTTCGGCGGTATTATAGGAGTTTTATCTATTATTTTAGTTATATTTATAAAGAAAAGTGCCAAATAATAAACTAATGAAGAAGGTTTTTTTGGTCATTACAGCCGTATTTATATTAAGTTTAATTATGGGAGTTATCTATTGGTATCAAGTGTCAAAGGATATTAAATTATTCCCGACGACAGGATCAAAAACAACTATTGGAATTACACCACCGCCCGGGACAATTTCTCCGGAACCTACCCCAACCCCTAATGATCGTGTGAGTCGCCAGCACTTTTGCGATAGTGACAGTAATTGTGTTCCTGAACCAACCTGTCATTCTGAAATTTGTATCAATCAAACGTATCTTGGTAATTACCCTGACAAAAGCACTTTACAATGCACAGAAATATTTACCCCCTGCGAAGCTACACCAAAAAGTTGTCTTTGCCAAAATGGGCGGTGTGTTAATACACGCCTGGATACACCAGCATGTATGGATTATAAAGAGAAGATTGAATAAATAAACATGAATAAAAAATTTGCTTTAATTATAATAATGTTATTTTCAGCTGTTTTGGCGGGGGCTTTTGTAACTAATAACTATATCTCTCCATCACCTTCAATACCAAATAGTAATAATCCAATTTATCAACCAATACAAGGCACTTGGAAATTAATTGCTTTTAAAGATGTAAATAGCGGTGAAGTAGAAACTCAACCAGAAATTGATAAAAGCTTGCCGGCTCATAACCAAGAGATCATAATGATATTTAATAAAGAAGAAAAAAATAAAGGAACTTTATCAGGACACACTATTAACAATACGATTTTTGGTGATTACGAATTAACTGGAGATAACAAAATAAATATGAAAATAGGGGGTACAAAAATAAGAGAACCGGAGTGGGGAAATAAATTTTGGGATGAAATAAATAAGATAAATGAATACCGGCTTAAAGAAAATGCTTTATTTCTCTATTACAACGACAATCAAAATTTAATGGAATTTATAAAAATAGATCAAGCGCCAACAAATCCAGAACCGGATCAGTCCAAATCAGGCCAACCAACTATTCAAGTTGAATCAGACCTCATTACTTATTTTGAAAACCACTCCGTACCCAAAAATCCAATTAGAATTAATAATATTGGTGATTTGCCTGAAAAGAGAATTGAATTCTACAACTTAATTAAACCAAACAACTTTCCCAGCATTTGGAAAGGGGAAAAGCCGGTAAATGATGAAGATGCGGGTTTTATCAGAGTGCAGGTAGAGGGAACGGTTAAACTGCATTCAGATGTCTCAAGAGAATGGCTGAGAAAGCGCCATATGGACTGTATCCCGGCCGAGAAAGGACAAAATCAGATTATTCTTACGGATGACAGCGGAGCGGTAAGTTTATATGGTGACGATACTGTTTTAGGCAATTTAAATAATTTTTTAAATAAAAAAGTTGAAGTTAATGGGTTTTATGCGGATGGAACTTGTGAAGCTGGAGCTTGTTATTGCTATCCAGGTATTTTTGTTAAAAACCTTAATTCTCAATAAAAAATGACTAAACAAAAAAGATTGATTTTTATTACAATTGGATTACTTTCTTTTATAATTTTGGGTCTGGTTTTACGGGCGGATAATGGTCAAAAGAAGACAAAAAAAATAACTCAACCAATAATTAATTTAATTGAAGAAAAAGAAATTAATAAAAAATTAAAATGTCCGCCAGGTCAAAAATATGTCGATTATGGAAGGCCTGATATTCCGAGTAGGTGCTACACACCCGCACCTGATGCCGGTGAAACTTGTACCAGTTCAACAGAATGTACAAAGAAGTGTATTGTTGATGAAAATGATCCGATGATTGATGAGTGTAATATCAAACCTAATCAAGAAAATTTTTGTCCCGGTATTTCAGGAACTTGCGGTGACGGAAGTGAAATTGGTGTAATTTCAATTGCTCAAGAACCGGGTTACGTGATTTGGTTCTTTCCTGATTAATATCCAATGTTTTTATAAATATTTGCATTGCTGTCGGTTTTATCTAAACGTGTGTTATTATTAACAATATATGCCTGAAAATAATAAAAATGACCTTATAACTCG
>CAZBPF010000041.1:0-5554 GCA_964493745.1 uncultured Gammaproteobacteria bacterium | reverse complement strand
ACTGTCAACATTTAGGAGTGCTGGCTTCTGACTTCCTGAACAGAAATAAATTGAGAAGCCAAGTGAAAGCTAAAACCCTTTTCTCCGACCGGAACAATTATTCCCCTAACTAATTCCGTGCCAACTAAACTTTTTGTTCTTTTTTTAATTATCATCCTTTCCCCTCTACCATTCAGCCGATGACAATCACCGGCTTGACCCTCACCGCTATCATCAAGCCAACCACATCGCTCACAGCTCCGAGCAATATCCGGATTGTCTAAACATAATCGACAGCTTTCCGGTGACATACCATCATTAAAAAACAAAAGAAGCAAGTTGTCAAATCCCAACCGTCCACTTATGACGACGACCCGCTTCGACGCGAGGCGAGTCGTAGCTTTAAGTAAACGGGGTTACCAGCTTCCGCCGCCGCCGCCGCCGAATCCCCCGCCGGAAGAGCCGCCGCCGGAAAAGCCGGAGCCGCCTGACCAGGATGATTTGCCGGACGGATTAGATGAAATACTGGAAGCGGCAACAGCATTAAAGCCAGCCAAATTCCGGCTCAAACTAGCCGTCGTTATACCGGCCATATAGTCCGGCGGTTCTACTCCTAAATCAGCCATATCTTTAGCCAGCTTGTTTACTACACCGAGTGCAATCGCTAAAGGAAGCATTTCTTCTAAAAACAAATGCTTTTCAGCAATCTCCTCCCGCCACTTGCCCTTGCCCAAATAGTACTTCAGCCCCTTGGTCTGGCGGTGCAAAGAATATCCCCAGGCAGTTTTTCGAGGTATAAACCGGGCGATCAATATACTTATTATTGCCGCCGGAACAGCTAAAATCAAAGGGCCAGCGTTGTTTGTCGCCGATACAAACCTAATAACAAGAAAAATTGCGGCAAAATTAATTAAAATTGATAAGCCGATCCATCTTTGCCTCACTTTTTCAGGAGAAGCCGGAAAAGCATCCATTTCAACTAAACTTTGATAAAGTTTCTTTTTAAAATTATCTAAGTATTTATAAAATTTGTTCTTCAGCGCCGAAATTTTTATTTCCTCTCTTTCCTCCAAAAAAATCTTATTAAATAAATACTGTTGATAGTCAGTTATTTGATTATCGGCTTCCTTGAGTTTAATCAACCAATAGTCGTCTTTACCGCTGAAAATCCCCCTCTTCTCTATTCGCTCAATTTTTAGATAACCAAGCCGCGCCAATTCAACAATTTCGGCAACCACATCCTCAGTATCAACCCGTTCATCAATAATCGTCCCTACTTGGGCCGGAGTAAGATTGTCAATCGGATGATAAGTCATCGGCAGATGCGGCCGACGAAAGAGAGACACAGTTTTTGACTGCTGATCTTCAGGCTGACCTGTCTCGCCGTTAGGCGGAAAATAAACATTATCCGATAAATAACGTTTATCCCTGCCCTTTTTCCACCACAGTCCAACCATCAAAACAAGCGGCAAAAGACCAATCCCATATCCCCAGTTATCCCTGATTGCCGTCAAGGTTTTCTGGACAAGACCGGGAAAATTAAATTGATTATTTCGGTTAAAACCAACAACAACCGTAAAATCCTCACCCGGCTTTATCGGCTGGGCAGAATAAAAGCTGGCTTTTTTCATTTCCGCTTCGCCGGTACAGTTTTTCTGCTCACTACCCGCCTCACCGGCAAAACAATCAATTTGTTTAATATTAGCGTATTCAGTAGTGACGGTTGCCGCTGCCCGTTTAATTTCCGTCGGCCATTCCGAACCGGTTACATTCCAGTAAAGTTCGTCATAGTCCTCAAATCTTTGAAGAATTCTGGTTGTTTTATAAGTAATCACGTAAGTGTGGTCGCCGATTATCGTCTTATCCGGATCGCCGATTTTTATTTTTCTGCTTTGGTTTAACCGGCTGACCTCAAAGGGAATCTGGTTACCGGTTTTATCAGTAACCGACTGAACGTCTAAATCCGTCTTAATTGTCCGGCCGCGAGCAGAATAAATAACCGGGATAACTCGAAAAATGCCGTGTCGATTTTCATTAAATGTAACTTGGATTTCTTCTCTGACCGTTAATGAAGTATCCTGGTTAACCGTTATTTGAGTATCAAAGTTATTGATAACAAAGGCATTGGCCTGACTAAAAGCAGGTTGGACAAAAGCAACAAAATATAAACCGAGAAAAATTAAAAATTTCTTAACCATGAAAAAATTTTACCATGAAAAGAAAAATCGGGCGAATCGTGACCGCAGAACCAGTAACGATTCACGGCTTATTCGCCCCTACGAAAGATCAAAAAGAACTTCTTTTTTGAACTTGGCATATTGGTGACGGGATAAGTTTAATTCCGGCAATTCAACATTTTCGTTAACAAAATCAACGAATATGCCTAATTCTTTTTCGAGTCTATGTTTTTTAATTATCTCAGTAATTCTTCCCGTATTACACTCCCTTAATTGCCACAGAAAAACCAAATCAATAAAGTCTTTTCTGCCTTTTAAAGACCGTCCTCGTTGGGCTAAAGTATAAACCTTTAAAACAAACAAATAACTAATCTTTAACACCTTAAACCCCTCTAGACTGCGTGCCTGGCTGATTAATTTCTCTACCGGAATACCCAAATCGGAATAATGGGGTAAGTAAACATCAATTTCTACTTCCCCGCTGACGGCTTCATATTTTTTTAACCGTTCGTTTTTAACCAATGAATATTCTTTTTTCAATAATGACAGCTGGTCAAAACCAACAATAATATCAATATCTTTTGATTTTAACTGCTGAGCATAGAGATAAACAGCCCAACCGCCAATTAGGATAAAATCCAATTCTTTGTTTAACTTTTGTAATTCCTGCCAACTTTTTTTAGTAACCTGATTGTGATAGAAGGGCATTGATTTTATCTTCTAAACTAATAACAAATTCCCTGGCATACCAGTCTCTCAAGTTCCAAATATCAACAAAAGTTTGGGGCAAAGTAGTGTAATCTCCATAGCGTTCCAAGGCAGGAATCTTCTTTAAAACAAAAACATTTGGCCGCTGATTATTCTCCGGATAACGCCTTTTAATTTCTTCCAAAGAGCTTTCATCAGCATAAAAATAAATTTTGCTGTAATCGGCGGGCGGTTCACCCAAATACTCTTTAGCCGCAGTGTAGCCCCCAAAAATTGCTTCCGGCGGAATAATCTTTTCCAAAGAAATAATATCCTGATCTGCATAAGTTTTGTAGATGATATCTTTTGCCAACCGCCGTTCACTTGCCCAGTAATAAAGCAGTTTATTAAAGTCGGTCAAAACTGAAAATTTTGACTCTTTTCTCACCATTCCCATCTCAGCCGGCACATCCAAAGCGTAGTTAACCGTACTCAAGGAATAACCAAACTTTTCGGCCAGCTCTTGCTGGGTGAACTTAAACTTTTTCTTTTCCAACGCCTGGAAAAGAATCTCATGCCAGATTGTTTCGATTTTACGCATCCTAAAACTATTATATTTCGAAGCTTATCGAAAGTCAAGAAAGAAAACCAGGCATCTTCTTTTTCTACTCCCGATCGCTGCTGCGATCGACAGGAAACAACTTTACCAATAACCACCCAGCGGCAAAACCGCCAACGTGGGCAAAATAGGCAATACCGCCCATATCGGAAGTCATTGCCGCTAAAGAAGTTAAGCCAAAAAGAAACTGAAAGGCAAACCAGTAAAAAAGCATAAAATAAGCCGGTAAACTAATCGTTCGAATAAAGAAGCCAAAAACAAACAAAACATCAATTTTTTGACGGGGAAACAAAACCAAGTAACCCCCCATAACACCGGCTATTGCCCCGGAAGCACCGAGCATCGGTATTCCGGAAAAAGGCGTCAGTAAAATCTGCAGGCCGGCGGCCGCCAGTCCGCAAATAAAATAAAATATTAAAAATTTTATATGACCTAAGGTATCTTCCAGATTATCACCGAAAATATGCAAAAAAAGCATATTAGAAATTAAATGGCCTAAGCCGCCGTGAAGAAAAATTGAGCTTATTAAACTGACTAAATTTTGGCCCTGACCAATTTTGGCTGGAATAATTGAGTATTGAAGAATAAAATTTTCCAAACCGGGCGGCGACAAACCAAGCATATAAACCGCCGCCCCGACGTTAACCGCAATTAAAAGGTAGGTGATTACCGGTGTCCGCCCGGATGGATTATGGTCACGAATCGGAATCATAACCGATTATATCAAGAAAATAAATTAATCCTCCTTTGACTTTTTGTACCAAACTTTCAGTACCGGTTCTATAATTCGCTCATTATTGACTTCACCTGAGTTAATCTCAACTACTGTCTTTCCATCTGCAGTTAATTGGTTTACCTCTTCCTTAACTACAGAAGCAGTATGCTGTTGACCTCCCCTTTTTGCTAATTTTCTAACTTTGATTGCCTCATCGCCGCGCCAATCCTTTAAATTAACTCTGATTTCCTTTGGTCTCGTTGATTGCGGGTCAACCCCTCGGGCGGAATCTTTTGCTTCGCCAACAAAGTCTAATCCTTTTTTTTCATCCGCTCTAAATCCAAGGAAAATATTTTGGCCATCTTTTTTTGACAAAACAACCAAACTTTCTCCCGGTTTTAAGCTTTCCAAGTTTACCTCTTCAACAACATTATCATCAACGGCTGTTTTTTCAACCATTTCCAGAAAAGCTGATTTGTCCACATTTGACTCAACAAGTTCATGACCATGTTCATACCCAGGCAGCTGGTAAGTTCGTTTTTCCGTGGCCACCTCTTTTGATATTTGTAGCTCAGACATTTTTCTCACCTCCTTTCATAATTTTTTTTTATTATACCAAAATTAAACAACAAAATTGATTAATTCGCTTCATCTAGAAAAACTTCACAGATAAGCGTTAGTTATTTTTCCATTTGTTTAGTCAGCTGTTTATCAAAAGAAAACAACTGGCAGTTCGCTTCTTGACCGATATATTTTAGGTATAAATCGGTGAAGTCTAAATTGCTGTTCTGCATTTCTTTCAAAATTAAAATTAAATCCTCTTTTTTTATTTCAATTATCTTTATTTTCTTCAAAGAAAGCAGTTTTAATATTTGGGTAATAAATTTTTTTCTGCTCAATTCATAATAATTTTCTAAAATCCAAATCAACTCATTAATAACTAATAAACTTATTCGCCCACCAGTCTTTTCGTCTTCAATTTCCCGGAAAATTTTCTCGGCTTTTTTGTACTGTGCAGGAATATCATTAAGAAAAAAACGCAAAATATAGTTAGTGTCAATTAAATAATCCTTCATTGTTCAGCTATTTTTTGGGAAACTTTCTTTTTAGTTTCAGACAAAACTTCGTCAAAAGGCACGCTCCTCTTGTCCTTAGTAATAACCAGACTTCCCCCTAATTCGTCAATAATGCTTTTTCCCATCGGCTTAAGAATTACTTCATCCTTGTCTGTTTTTACCAAAACTTTGTCCCCCGGCTGAATACCAAGCAGGTTAGTTATAAACTTGGGCAAAGTTATCTGGTTTTGACTGGAAATAGTTGTTGTTATCATATTACTTTAAATTTACAATATTACTTTACTTTTGTCAAGAATTAAAA
>CAZBPF010000040.1:0-5612 GCA_964493745.1 uncultured Gammaproteobacteria bacterium | reverse complement strand
GCTTTTGTAATAGCAGGGTTTACCCTGCGTAATATACACCGTGGACTAAAGTCCGTTAATACGAGCGAGCTTTTGTAATAGCAGGGTTTACCCTGCGTAATATGAATAATTTGTTTTAAATCTGCTAAAATTAAGTATGGCAAAAAAAGACAAGGGTGGGAAAATGCCGAATATTTTTAGACTGGCACTATTTATTATAATTTCAGCTGGTTTGGTTTGGTGGTTGTCCAGCCAAGTAGAAATTGGCTCTCGGCAGGAAATTAGTCAGGGTGAAGTAAAAGGCGAAGAAGAAACTTCGGTGGATAATGACCTTAAAAGTAATTTAACCACGGAAAAAGAAATAATTAAAAAAATTAATCAAGAGTTGGAACTGGTTTTACCGGAAATTGTAAAAAAACAAATCGAAAAAATAAATCAGCGTTTTTATGAACAAGGTAGTGAGACGATTATAAGTACAGAAGAAATAGTTAAGGAAACAAAATTAGCCGAAGAAATTGAGAAAATTATTTTGCAGACCACCGAGGAAATAGAAGGTTTTCCCGAAAAACAGAAAACCGAAATAAAAAAAGAAGCTATTAGACATGTTTGTGATACTTTAATGGAGGAAATAGAAAAAAATGAAGATAAAAACTAAACTGGAAAATTTAAAAAAAAGGTTTAATCAAGTTAAATCTCAGTTGGATTTAAATGACTTAAAAAAAGAGCTTGACCGCCTTCATCAGGAGAGCAGGCGTCCTGACTTGTGGGACGATGCCCAATATGGTCAAAAAGTGATGAGCCAGTTAGGAGAAGTTGAGAAGGAAATTAGTGAACTTAAAAAAATTGACTCAAAACTTAATGAAATTGTAGAAATATTAAAACTGGCCGAAGAAGGTCAGGAAAAAAAGGAGATTATTAAAGACTTGAAAAAAGATTTATTACTAGTAGAAAAGAGTATATCAGATTTAGAAGTTAAAACCTTTTTATCTGGGAAATATGACAAAAATGACGCTTTGCTTTCAATTCATGCCGGACAAGGCGGAACTGAAGCTATGGATTGGTCGGCAATGCTTCAGAGAATGTATATGAAATATTGCCAGAATAAAGATTGGCAGGTCAAAGTAATTGACTTGATACCAGGCGAGGAAGCCGGAATTAAATCAGTCACCCTGCAAATTTCAGCGAGGTTTGCTTACGGTTATTTGAAAAGGGAATCAGGCGTCCACAGGTTGGTTCGGATATCTCCCTTTAATGCGCAAAACTTACGTCAAACTTCATTTGCTAAAGTAGAAGTTTTACCGATTTTTGAGAATGATATTGATGTTGAAATAAGCCCGGACGAATTAGAGATGGAAACTTTCCGCTCAGGCGGGCACGGTGGTCAAAATGTCAACAAGGTTGAAACAGCGGTTCGGCTAAAACATTTGCCAACCGGAATAACCGTTTCCTGCCAGGCAGAAAGGTCGCAGGTTAAAAATAAACAAATAGCAATGCAAATTCTAAAAGCAAAAATATGGGAAATAAAAAAAACGGAAAGGAAAGCAGAAAGAAGACGCTTAAAAGGTAAAAATCCGCTTCCGACCTGGGGTGAACAAATCAGGTCGTATGTTCTTCATCCTTATCAGTTGGTAAAGGATACCCGGACGGAATATGAAACCAGCAACGCGGAAGCGGTTTTAGACGGAAACCTGGAGGGTTTTATTCAAGCAGAGCTAAAACAGTTGCAAAATACCTAGTTCTGTTATAATCTAATTGTAATGGATAATCAAAACGAAATGCAGGGACCATTAAAAAAACTTGATTTGGGAGTAGATTTAATTGATTGGAAAATAATTGTCGGTGCTTTTTTAATAATTCTTGCCGGAATCAGCAGTGGATACGGGCTTTTTATGATAAAAACCCCGGGTGAAAAAGTGGTTTCACAAGAAGAGATGTCAGGGGAAAACGGCGGGCGGGAGGTTAAAGTCGGTCAGACTTACGGCAATAAAAATGATATCTTCACTGATGAGGCAAGTGGTGTTTTAGAAAAAAACGAACAATCGGAAGAAGGCACTCACCTTCTTTTACGGGAAGGCGGTGAATCTCAGACAGCTTATTTAACTTCGTCATTAGTTGATTTGGACCTTTTTGTCGGTCGTAAAGTAAAAGTATGGGGTGAAACATATGCCGCTCAAAAGGTTGGCTGGTTAATGGATGTAGGCGCGGTAAAAGTTTTGGAGTAAGCTGATGAGATTAAACTTTGAAAATGTAACTAAGCGGTTCGGGTCGATTACGGCAATTGAGGATATTTCATTTGAAATAAAGCCGGAAGAGTTTTTATTTATCACCGGCCGCTCCGGAGCCGGTAAAAGCACAATTTTAAAATTAATAAGAGGAGAATATTTTGCTGATCAAGGAACAGTTGAGGTTGAAGATTTAAAGTTAAATAAAAAAACCAACCGAAAAAAAATAATTAAACTGCGGCGAAGAATAGGAATGGTTTATCAGGATTACCGTTTACTCAGCCGCCAGACAGTAGCCGAAAACATAATAATGGCTTTAGATATAATTGGAGTTAAAAAAGATAAAAGGCCTAAAAAGCTGCACCGGGTTATTGAAAAAGTCGGTTTGGAGGAAAGGTTAAACATGTTTCCTTCACAGCTTTCGGGAGGAGAATTACAACGGGTTTGTTTGGCACGGGCATTAATAAAAGAACCGGAACTATTAATGGCTGACGAGCCGACTGGAAATCTTGACCCGGAAACCAGTTGGGAAATAATGAATTTAATGAAAGAGATAAATGAAAATTCAGGAACAACCGTTATCATGGCGACACATGATTTTGATATAGTTAACTCATCAGGAAAAAGAGTTATTAAAATAGAGGGAGGAAAACTTGCCTATGATAAAGAAAAAGGAAAATACGAATAAAAAAATAAAAGGCGGCATTGGGTCTTTTCGCAGAATGTGGCAGCATATTAGAAGAGCTCCTTTTCAGAGTTTAGCCGCTGTTTTAGTTATGTGGTTGAATTATTTTATGACCAGTGCCTTGATTGTGCTTATTTTTGTATTTGGAATTTTATTAAATTATTTTGAAACCAAACCCCAAGTAACCGCTTTTCTAAAAGATGATATTACCTCTTCGCAGATAGAAAGTTTACAGAAGGAAATAAATGATACTGAGGGAATAAAAGAGGTTATTTTTGTGTCTAAAGAAGAAGCGTTGGAAATTTATCGTGAGCAGAACAAAGACAACCCCCTGCTTTTGGAAATGGTAAGCGCGGATATTTTACCCGCCTCATTAGAAGTATCTGCGGAAAATCCTGAATACCTTAATCAAATAGCCGAATTTTTGCAAACAAAAACCGAATTGATCCAAGAAATAATTTACCAAAAAGAAATTGTTCAGAAGTTATCTTACTGGGTAAAGAATATCCGTAATGCCGGTTTAGTAATGGTTGGTGTTTATGGTTTTGTTTCTTTAGTTGTGGTAATGGTCATAATTGGAATGAAAATAGGCGCCCACCGCGATGAAATATCTGCTTTGCGGTCAATTGGAGCCGGTAATTTTTATATTCAGTCACCGTTTCTTTTAGAAGGAATGTTTTACGGATTAATTGGGGCTTTACTTGGAGAGTTAATAGTTATTGCCGGATTATATTATTGGCGCGAACAAATATTATCATTCTTTAGTCCAATTACTGTTTTGCCGACCGATATAAATACGGTGGTCATTTATTCGGCCGGCCAGCTTTTAGTCGGTTTAATATTAGGTTTAATTGCCGCTAGTTTAGCTAGTAAACGTTACATAAAAGGATGAAAAAAAAAATTCTTCTATTTTCGGTTTTAGTTCTATTCTTTAGTGCCGCCTTCGGAGTCTTTGCAGAGAATATTGAGAAAGAGCTTTCTGAGATAGAAAAGAAAATAGTAGAACTTCAAAATAAAATTTCTCAGGCGCAAGAGCAAAAGAAAACACTCACCAACCAGATCAGCTATATGAATTCTCAAATAGAACTGACGACGTTAAAAATTAGTCAGACAATGAGCAGAATAAAGCTTTTGGAAGCTCAGGTGGATGATTTGGGGAGAAAAATAGATATTCTTAACCAATCGCTTGACAATGTTTCCGGTTTATTTATCAACCGGGTAGTGGCTACTTACAAGGCCGGCCAAATATCATCGCTGGATTTACTGCTTTCCTCAGATAAATTTTCAGATTTCTACCGACGGTGGAAATACTTCAAAGCAGCCCAGCTCAATGACCGCCAGATGTTACTGACCATGGAGCAGATGCGGTCTGATTACGACAAAAGAAAATTGGAAAAAGAAACTAAACAGCAAGAGCTTGAATCACTAAAAGCTCAGCTTGACAGTCAAAAAAATAATCTTGCTGAACAAAAATATGATAAAGAATATTTGCTTGCGGTAACCAAAAATAATGAGAAAGAATATCAACGGTTGTTATCTGAAGCAAGGAAAGAGTTAGCGGAAATCCAGCAGGCCGCTTTGGTAATGAAACAGACCGGTGAGGCAGTCAAAGTTGAAAAGGGCGAATTTATTGGTGTTCAGGGTAATACCGGCTACTCAACCGGCGACCATTTACATTTTGGAGTTTATAACTACTCGTCAATAGACAACCTCGGTGAAGGTTGGTATTACTCGAATTACGAAGACCCGATTAACTATTTGGCCGGCCGTGAAGTAAATTGGAAATCAGGATGCGGTGATGACGGTACTAAAAATATTGGCGGAGGCGGTTGGCCTTGGCCGATGAAAAATCTAAATTATATTTCTCAAGGTTATGGCTATACTTGTCACTCAAATGCTCTTTACGGCGGCCGACCTCACCCGGCACTTGATTTGGTTGGACCGATAAATACCGGAATTTATGCCGTTGATGAAGGGGATGCATATTTTTGTAGAAATTGTCTTGGAGACGGCGGCAACGGTGTATTTGTTTTCCACCCTGATGGAAAAATGACCATGTACTGGCACGTCAAATAAACTTCAAAAAATTCACCTAACCCATAATTTGTCTACTTACTGCTACGACCCGCTTCGACGCGAGGCGAGTCTGGGCTTAAATAGACGGTGGTAGACTTTTTGATTTAGTTCGGATTTACGCCGTATATACTTTGCGGCATTGCGCTTAATCCGCGCCAATTAAATCCCATAACATATCAGTTATTTTCCTACGATCGTAAACAAAACTTGACATGGCTGTATTTTAGAACTTACGATTGTTAACTTTTATTCGCGATCGTAAATAAAACTTGACAGAGTAATTTTTGTTATTTATATATATAATTTTATATTAAGTAAATAATTGTTGCGGTTGAGAAATATGATTAACAGTTCTTGATTAAATCTTATCAAATTATGTAAAATCATGTCATTTCGACCGAGCCCTAAACCGTGTTCCGCGCATCACCTGAGAGGTGTCGTCCTGACACCTCTCAGGTGATACTATCCTGAGAATTTTAAAACTCCGTGTTAACCATGTATTTAACCAAGGTACTTGCGTTGATAAATGTTTAACTGCTATGATGGTTGGTAATGAAAAAAGCCCTGCCCCTTTCTGCTTTATTTTCTGTTTTTTTCCTTCTCAGCCCAACTTCAATATCAGCAAAAGTTTGGATAAATGAATTTTCTTC
>CAZBPF010000039.1:0-5912 GCA_964493745.1 uncultured Gammaproteobacteria bacterium | reverse complement strand
ATCGTTTTTTTAGGAACCAAGCAATTAAAAAGGAGTTTTTAAATGATTAGCCGGCGGCTCTCTGAACTTCATGGGAATGGGAAACTTTCAAAAAGTCCAGATAAAAGAAAAAAGGGTAAAACAAACTTGTATAGCAAGTCTAAAGGCTAAGTTTTTTGAAAACAACAATCTTATATTTTGTATTAATATGCGTTGCAGTAGCAAACTTTAGTTTGCGTCACCAAGCGCACGCTAAAGCGTGCTATTACAATTCGATCAAAACGGCTTTCGGTCATAAGATCATACTACGCAACCTAAAGACTGCTAATACAAAGAAGTTTCCGTATATGTTGTAAGCCAGACTCTTGCTATGTACCTTTCGTGGTACTGTGCGTTAAACAGCGCAGGGTGAACCCTGCTATTACAACCTGATGTGCCAAAAAATAAATATTTTTTATTAGATAATAATTTACCCCCTACAGACAGCGTCTTAAGGACCAGGGCCCAGCTCAAGGAAGCAGGCGTAAAAAACGCTGGAAACTGGCCCTATGGGTTTCAAGAAGAGTAACAAAAAGTTAACCGTCAAGATATAGGCGAAGCCGGAAAGCGAGGTCGGTTTTGAGGTTTTCCTTAACAAACTTTTTCTGGTTTTCTCCAATTAATTCCCCCATACCCTGAAGTAACTGTTTTTGAGAAGTTTCTTCAGTTATTTCTAAAGCTTTCTCAAGCGCTTTCTCTAAATTTAAACCTGTTTTTTTCTTTACAACTTCTTCTCTAATATCCCATTTATTTTTCAAAAAATACCACAAGTCAAACAAATCACGGCTGGCAAACTTTTTTCTCGTTATCAGAGCTGAAAGTTTACCGGCTGCCATATCCGGTTTTTTCATCACCATCATTGGTATCCCCAAGTAATTTTTAGCTTCAAACTCGGAGATTGATTTTCTTTTTGATATTTCAACTTTCACGTTTTTCTGACCAAGCTCGTAGTTAAGAAGAAAAAACAATGTGTGTTTCTTTTCTGTCGCTTCATCCAATCTGCCGAAATTTTTTAGTATTTCTTTTATTTTATCTATCGCTTTAGATTTATTAATATCTTTAACTAAATCAAAGTCGAGGTCAACAGACATGCGAGGAAGGTCATAAAATAAAAAAGCGGCTGTCCCTCCTTTAAATCCCAAAGAAGTCTTCAAGTCTTTGTTGGTATAAACTTCTTTCAAAATTTCAACTAGAACCATTTTGTGGCGCTGTCTATCAAAGTGATTCATTTTTATATTTCTGATAGTAATCCTTTATCCTATTCCTTAAAACCTTGCTGTGATAAATTTTCATTATTTTTTTAACTTTGGTCCAACCTATATTTCCTAAATTGTCAAAGTGGTAATCTTTGTAAATAAAAACGGCATCTAAAAAGGCCCTTTCTTTTTCAGCAACAAAATAATTTTCTTTTTTAACAACCCCTGTTTTATCAACCAATATTTCATTTTTCATTTTTCGATATGAAATTTTAACTCCTTTACAGCCTATTTTCCTGGTCAAGTAGCTGACGGCAGTAATTACACTTGATTCCTGAAATATCAATCCTTTTTCTCTCAAAACTGTTTCCAAACTAATGTAAGAAGGAGTATAAATCTTATTAGCTAATTCCAACGGGTTGAAATCATCTTTGGCGTAAACGCCTTTTCTTAGTCGGTTTATTTTTCCTTTTTTGACATAATAAGACAACCTCCTCAAAAGGTCTTTTTGAGGTATATCCGGGTAGATTAAGCTTAACTCTTTGGCTGTAAAAACAGTCTGATCAGATTTGTATATGTCTAAAATAATATCGTTTTTCATGAAATTTAAACCAAAACCGACAATTTTTGTAATAACTAGTCCAAGTTTAGCCAAAATTTAATCCACTGTCAACCACCGGCTTGTGATTGGTAAAAAATTTGACTACAATAAAAATATGACGCGAACTAAAGTTCGCTATTACGAAATCGAGGTACCGATGAAGTCAGGTGTGAAAGCCATGTACCACATGGGGTACACGGCAAAAGTGACTATTAAAAATTTAATTAGCACTTTTGAAAGGGGGTGAGATTATGGCAGATTTAAAAGTAGGAACTATTACGCATTTTTTCGGCAAGATTAATGTTGGAGTATTAGATGTTGAGGATGAACCTTTGGAAGTTGGTGATACGATTAAGATTGTCGGCAGGGGAGAAGAGTTTGAGCAGGAGGTTACCTCAATGCAGGTTGAACATGACGCTATTGAAAGAGCTGAACCGGGTATGAGCGTTGGGTTGAAGATTAAGGAAGGCGAACAAGTTAAAGAGAGCGATGAAGTGTTTTTGGTAAAGTAGGGTTAAAAGCAAACAGCGAAAAGTTAATAGCAATTAAGAAGATTCATATGGCAATTTATGTATATCACGGCGATGACCGTTTCCAGAGCCGTCGGGAACTTACTGACGGCCTAAAGAATTACCCCCGGGTTGAACACCTTGACACCAGTGAAATTTCTCCTGAAAGTTTGGCTAAACAGAGCGGGGGATTGTTTAACCAGGGCAATACCGCTTTGGTACTGGAGAATTTTTTTTCTTTGAAAAAAAACCGGCTTGAGAAGGCGGCCGAATATGTTGATAAGTTATCCGATGAAGTTGATTTTTTTATTTGGCAGGGTAAGCGTCTTTACCCAAACCAGATTAATCGTATCTCCGGAAAAAAGAAAGTTAAAGAATTTAAGTTTCCTAATACTATTTTTAAACTGTTGGACAGCATCGGCAAAGGCAATTGTAAATTACTGCTCGGTTTTTTGGAGGGTTCTTTTGATACTCATCCGCCAGAGGTCATTTTTTTTCTGATTCAAAAGAGATTGCGGAATATGATTTTAGCTAAAAAGGATTCCGACCATTTACCGGGCGCTGATTGGCAGAAAAAAAAGCTTTACCAACAAGTTAGTAGTTTGGCGGTTAAGGATATTGCTGATTGGTATATTAATACTGTTATGATAGAGTGGAAATTAAAGACCGGAAGATTAGGTCGTGAACTTGATCAGGAACTGGTTAATTTAGTTGTTAAATTTAGTCAATAGTTAACAGCGAAGAGTTAATAGTGATAAACAAAAATAAATATATAACTGAACCATATAGTAAGAAAATAGACAAGCCCTGGGGGTATGAAATTAAATTTACTTCTCCTGATTTTAAACACACCGGCAAAGTTTTGTTTATTGAGAAAGGTAAAAGATTTTCTTTTCAGTATCACGATGATAAAGAGGAGGTTTTGTTTTTGTTTTCCGGTGATGCCGAGATTTGGATTGAAAATAGTGAGGGTAAGATTGAAAAGAAGCCGATGGAACTTAAAAAGGGTTATTTAATTAAGAAAGGTCAAAAACACCGGGTTAAAGCAGTTGATGATGCGTTTGTTTTTGAGGTTTCCGGTCCTGAAAAGGGGACTACTTTCCGTTTGGAGGACGATTATGAGAGGAATAATGAACTTTTTTAATAGATCTAATAATAACCGCCAGGATAAAAATATTCTCTGGTTTAATGAAATAGGTAAAAATGATGTTGAGCTGGTCGGCGGAAAAGGCGCTAACCTTGGCGAAATGGTTGAAGTTTTGGGTGATTTGGTTCCCAATGGATTTATTGTCACTGCCAACGCTTATCACCGGTTTATTGAGTTTAATAACCTGGCAAAAAAAATTGAGGATATTTTGAAGGTTACTAATGTTAACCGATCTACCGAGCTTAATGAGGCCTCAAGTAAAGTTAACCAGCTTATTTTAAACGGTGATTTTCCTGAAGATATGGCTAATTATATTATGAGCTCGTATTTGAAGCTTGGCGAGTTGTTCGGACTTAAACAGGCCTTGGTTGCAATCCGCTCATCGGCAACAGCTGAAGATTTACCGGACGCCAGTTTTGCCGGCCAGCAGGAGACTTTTTTGAATGTTAAAGGTGAAGCGAACGTGGTTAATTATGTCAGAAAAGCGTTTGCGTCTTTGTTTACTCCAAGAGCGATTTTTTACCGGGAAGAAAAGGGTTTTGACCATTTTAAGGTCGGTTTAGCGGCGGTTGTCCAAAAAATGATTCAGTCTGAGGTTTCCGGAGTTATGTTTACCGTTGACCCGGTTACTAATGAAAAAGGCAAAATAATTATTGAAGCCGTTTGGGGTTTGGGCGAGTATGCTGTTCAGGGTATTGTTACTCCTGACCATTATAAAATTTTGAAAAAGGAAAACCGGATTATTGATATTTCCGTACAGCACCAAAAGTATCAACTTATTCAGAAAAAGGACGGTAATGTTAAAGCTTTGGTACCGAAAAGTAAACGCGATATACAAAAGTTGAATAGTTCTCAGATTATTAAGTTGGCTAAAATCGGTGAAAGTATCCATCAGCATTATTTCTTTCCTCAGGATATTGAGTGGGCAACTGAGAATGGTAAGCTTTTTATTTTGCAGACAAGACCGGTTACAACAACGAAGATGGTTGATGATAAGCGGCGGGATAAAGGTAATATTGACGGTGAGCTGGTTCTTAAAGGTGATCCGGCAAGCCCAGGTTTAGGCAGTGGTAAAGTTAAACTAATTAAGAAGGCGGATAATATCGATAAAGTAAAGGAGGGGGACGTTTTAGTTACCGAAATGACTGCTCCGGATTTTGTTCCGGCAATGAAAAGGGCCAGCGCTATTGTTACCAATTTAGGCGGTCTTACTTCACACGCAGCAATTGTTTCCCGAGAGTTGGGAATTCCATGTGTTGTCGGCACTAAAAAAGCAACTAAGATTCTTAGTAACGGAGATGAAGTGGTTGTTAACGGTAAAACCGGAGAAATATGGCTGGGAACTTTAAAAAATAAGAAAACAACCGCAGTACCAGAGCACCGCGGTACTAGTGCAAGCACAGTACACGGTAAAAGCACGGTACACGGTAAGAAGAAGAAAAAGATAAAGACGGCGACCAAACTTTATGTTAACTTAGCTGAACCAACTTTAGCCAAAGAGATGGCGGAGAGAAATGTTGACGGTGTCGGTTTACTTAGGGCGGAGTTTATGATTGCTGAAATTGGAACACACCCTCAGCGTTTTTTACAGCAGAATAAGGGGGAAGAATTTACCAACCGATTAGCTGAAGGAATTAAAAGTTTTTGTCAGGCGTTTAATCCAAGGCCGGTGGTCTACCGAGCAACCGATTTTAAGAGTAACGAGTACCGCCACCTAAAAGGGGGTAAGGATTTTGAGCCGGAAGAAGCGAATCCTCTGCTTGGTTTCCGAGGTGCTTTGAGATATATTTCAACTCCGGAGGTTTTTGAACTGGAACTGGAAGCAATTAAACAAGTTAGAAATAAACACGGGTTAAAGAATTTATGGATGATGATTCCTTTTGTGCGGACACCTAATGAGTTTTTAGAGGTTAAAAGAATTGCTGCCGCCCGCGGATTGACAAGAAGCCCGAGTTTTAAATTATGGATGATGGTTGAGATTCCCAGCAATGTGATTTTGCTTGAAGATTTTATTAAGGCGGGGGTAGATGGAGTTTCTATTGGCAGTAATGATTTAACCATGCTTATTTTAGGATTGGATAGAGATAACAACGAGATTGCTTATAATTTTGACGAAACTAATCCGGCGGTCCTGAAGTCTATTGAGAGAGTTGTCAAAATATGCCAAAAAAATAATATTACTTCTTCTATTTGCGGTCAAGCGCCAAGCCAATATCCGGATATGGTTGACGATTTAGTTGATTGGGGTATTACCAGTATTTCGGTTACCCCGGATGCGATTGAAAGAACAAGACAGATTATTTATCAAGCAGAACAAAAAAAAGTGGAGAAATAAATGGTTAAATAGTTAGTACTAGCAGACTTCAGTCTGCGTAACGCAAGCTGAAGCTTGCTATTACATACAGGATATGAGAAAAATATGAAAATACAAAATTTAGAGG
>CAZBPF010000038.1:0-6147 GCA_964493745.1 uncultured Gammaproteobacteria bacterium | reverse complement strand
ACCGAGTGCCAGAATTAGAACAAATATAATTTTTTTACGCATAATCATATCTTACATAATCTAGAACGCAGACTAAAGTCTGCTACTACGGATGGGGCGCTTTGCACAGACTAACCATAGTAGCACGGATGGTACGTGGCAGGATTCTGCTGCTACAAATGGAACTACTAATATTTGTAAGGGCTAATCATGATTCGCCCTTACTTTAAAAATCCCATTTGAGTTTTTGATGTCCTTATTCTATTATTATCCCATGTCTGTTCAAGAAGAAATTAATCAGCTGGCCGAAAAAATTGAAAATTGCCAAAAATGCCCGCTTTATAAATCAGCTACCCAAGCCGTCCCCGGTGGACCCAATCCGGACACGGAAATTGTTTTTATCGGTGAAGCGCCGGGACACTGGGAAGACCAAAAAGGAATTCCTTTTTGCGGCCGATCAGGAAAGTTGCTTGATAAGCTCTTGAAAAAAATTAATTTAGACCGAGATGATGTTTTTATCGGAAATATTTTAAAACACCGGCCGCCTAATAACCGCGACCCACAACCGGAAGAAATTACTGCCTGTACACCCTGGTTAAAACAACAACTGCTGATTATTAAGCCGAAAATTGTTATTACTTTAGGCAGGTTTGCTCTTAATTATTTTATCCCTGATGTTTATATTTCTAAAGTCCACGGGCAACCGAAAAATATCCTCTGGCAGGATTTAAATTTACTTCTCTACCCGCTTTATCACCCGGCCGCCGGATTAAGAAACGGCACGGTTAAACAAGATTTAATTGATGATTTTTTAAGAATTCCTCAAATTATTAATGAAGAAAGTGATAAGGATAGTGAAATAGAAGAGAAAGAAAAAAACCCGGAGCAGAATAGTCTTTTTTAATTTAACGCAGGTTACTTCATTAAAAAGTATTTCCCGGGAATAACGCAGGCTAAAGCCTGCTATTACGTTTGTACTAGCGGACTTTAGTCCGCTTTTTGGGAACACAGGTCAATTGTAGGGAACGCAGATCTGCGTTCCCTACATTAATTTTTTTTCCACAATCGAAGGGTTGGGTGGTCAAAAACAGTCCAGGTTTCTTCGGAATTCAAATCACTTCCCAACAAAAAACGGCCAACCGGCCCAAAAGGATGGAATTCCTTTATTTTTTTATATCCCAATTGACCGGAAAATAGCTGGTGATAAAATTCTGCTGTTTTGGGAAATTTTTCCGGCAAACGGGTATGGTTGGTAAAAATTCTACGTGAAGGCGAGAAAAAATAGTCCGCTTCCTTAATTGCCGCTGATAATTTTTCTTGCTGTTCTTGTTGTTCATCAAAGTGATAGAAATCAATGTTTATTGTTTCGAATTTTTGATGATCTAATTTCGGCAAATCAACTATATTGCCTCCCTCATAGACAATAGTTGAGGCCTCGGGTAAGTTTTTATTCATCCATTGGCAGGCCCGAACCCGAATGTCCGGCTGAAAATAAATTTTGGTAAAAAATATACCGGGAAGAATTAATAATAATAACGTAATCAGTAATAAGTAATCAGTAATAAGTAATTGTAATTTTTTTAAAGAATAAACAATAAATATAACCAAAAAAGGTAAAATCGGACTAATAAACCGGGTCCACTTAGCAAAGAGAAAGGAGTTGAAAATAAACCAGGGAAGAAAAGTAGCTAGTAGCAAGCAGCTGGTAGCTAGTAGGAATTTAAATTTCTTTTTTCGTAACACGTAACCCCGAACCAGAGCAAGCACGATTCGGGGCAGGCACGTAAACACACAAACCCCTAAACTAATTAACAAAAAACTAAACATGGTTAGGCCGAGAGTCCAGGGAAATATTTTTTTTAATTGAAAAATGAAAGGACTTGTATTAATAAACTGTCGGGTATAAAAAACAGAGGAAATACCCCGGGCCACGTTTGATTCGTATTTAAACGTCCCCCAAAAATTATCAAACCGAAGTAAATAATAAGGCGAAAAAACAACCGTTAAAACGACAACGAAAACACCCCAGAATAAGAGGCGTCGAAATCGTTTAGGCCGAAAAATAATCGCTAAAAACGGCCCTAATAAAAATAGAACACTATTTAATTTACTAGCCATACCGAAAGCGGCAATCAGACCGGAAATGACTAAATATTTTAATTTTTCGGTTTGATAATATTTTATTGCCAAATATGCCGATCCAAAACCAACAAAAGTTAACAAACTTTCCGTTGTTCCAAAGTGAGCCATTTGAATTAATCCAGGAGTAAATATTAAAATCAAACCGGTAATTAAACCCCACTTTTCACTGCCGAACAAGTCTTTAGACAAAAAATAGCCGACAATTACTGTTAAAACAGAAAAAAAAGCTGACCAAAAACGGAGATAATTAACTGCCGTGGGAAAATTAACTTCGGTTAAAACCTGCTGATGATTAAGGAAATAAGTTATTTGTCTGGTAAAAAAACTCAGGTATAAAGGAAACTGTCCGTAGGCAAAAAAATCAGGGTCAAGGTTCTCCCATGACAAGCGCTGAACTGCCCAGGCCATATTGTTTTCGTCAGGATGAAAATGAAAATTTCCAGCCCAATTTAGCCCCCAAAACCGGCTGATCAGCAAACTTATAAGAAGTAAAACTTTATAAAACATAAATTATAAAAATGAGCATTATACCCCATAAAAAAACTGTTGTTAGTAAAGGAATGTCGGAAGCCAATATTCTTCCCGGACGCTCACCACGTTTTCTTTCTAATATTAGTTGTGAGTACCGCATAATTCCTAAAATTACCGGAAAAACAGTTAACATCAGCCATTTTCTGCCGATTAAAAAAGGAAAGTTTTCAAGAAAAAACTGATGAATTCTTGGCTGACTAAAATCAGCCGGCTGAGCCAGGTAAGTAAATAAGGAATAAGAAATTAGTGTTAAAACGGAAAAAACGGTAAGATAAAAATTAAGCAGGGCTTTTTGATATTTTTGAAGCGTCGGACGAGTTTTCGCTCCCTCCTTTACATATTCACTTCTCCGTTTACCACTGGCAATAAATAATGACAGAAAAACAACAGTAAACATTAACCAAACGGGAAGATGATAACCGGTAGCAACTTCCCCGCCAAGAGTTCTTAAAATAAATGAAAAAGAAATTCCAAAAATATCGAGAATAGCAATTTTTTTCAGAATGAAACTATAAATTAAATGGAGAACTAAAAAAGCAATCATTAACAGTACGAAGGCAGTTCCTAAATAAATTGCCACTGATAAGCCTAAACTGAATAAAAAAACAGCTGTTATTATTGCCTGGCGTCCAGTAATACTTCCTCTGGCTATCGGACGATTCCTTTTTTGGGGATGACGCCGGTCATACGGAGCGTCAACAATGTCGTTTATTAAATAAGAACCGGAAGAAAATAGACAAAATGAAACAAAAGCCAACAGTGACTCAAAAACTAATTCTTGGTTAAATAATTGGCCGTTAAAAATTACCACTGCAAACACAGCCAAGTTTTTAGTCCACTGGTAAGGACGGATAGAAATTATCAAGTCACGGCCGACTTTTTTTATATCTTCCATTATCCACATTTTAACTGAGAAAGTTATTTTAAACAAGAAAAACAGCTTAGTTATTCGTTTAAAACCTTTTCAGCAGTATTTTTCCCTAATTTTATTGAATAGTTTAAGCCCCTATCCCAGGGAAAAATATGATTGGCAGTTGCCCAATATAACTGATCGGGAATTAAGGTTATATCGGGTTTAAATTTCGCATAATTAACCGGGGTTACCGGCTGAGCATTTTTATACTTAAACAAATGATAGTCAATCATAAAGTTTTCAAAAGAGGGGTTAAGCCGTCTTAAAAAAGGCGAAAATTTACTTAAAACTTCCTCACTGTCTTGATTAAAGATTTTGTCTTCCTTTGCATAATATCCGCCAATATAAACAATATTTTCTTGACCATACTTTTCAGTATTAATAAAATTAGTCTGTTCAACTATAACTAAAAACGGGAAATTATTCTCCAGTATGTTCAACCAATAAGTATCACCGGGTAAGAATTTTTTTTCGAGCCGTAAAACCAGTGTCAGCGCCCCGATATTTTCAAGCTCCCGCCATTTAGAAACTTGTAATTCATCTAATTCTTTCCAAGTCTGAATCAGTTTTAAGGCGGAAGGGAGCGGCACAGCCAGTATTACTTTATCAGCTGAAAATTGTTTATCTTTACTCGATAAAACCCAACCACTTGATTCTTTTTTAATTTTTGTAATTTTCGTATTAGTAAGAATTTTGCCCTTTTTCTTTATCTCGCTTTCCAAGTTATCAATCAAAGCTTTTGTTCCGTTTTTAAAATATCCTAATTTTGGACTTCTTTTTTTAATTCTTGCCCAAAGCCACGAAAAGGCAATCTCCTCGGAAAAATGATCAAATTTATTATCCATCAGCGGTTTCCATATCTTATTCCAAGAAGAATCTCCAATTAATTTAGGGAATAATTTATAGGCAGTAACCTTATTGTAAACAGGTAAATAAGGCAGATGCCTAAGACCAAAAATAACACTTCCCATTCGAAGTTTATCAAAAGAGTTTAAATGCGGGAATTTTAAAAAATCAGACAGCTGGTCGTAAGGATAAATATTTCCTTGTGAAAAAACAGAAGTTTGAACCTTCTTATAAAATAATTCATCATCCAAACTTAAATCAGCAGCTAATTTTTTAACTTCATTATCACCAATAAAATAATGGTGAAAGAATTTTTCCAACGGCCACTGCCAGTTTTTGTTTTTAAAACTGTCTGCTAAACCGCCCAATCCATCTTCTGCTTCATACACAGCAACTTTCTTATTATTTTTAGTTAAATAATAAGCAGTAGACAAACCGGTAATGCCGCCGCCGATAACTGCAGTGGTCATCCGGTTATTATAACCAAACAAGCAAACCGCTTAAAGTAATGATTGTGCCGACAATGAGTAAGATTTGGGCCGGGAAATTAATTCCTGCTTCAGGAAGTTCGGCAGTAGTCGGTGTCGGTCCTTCTGCTACAGCCGTTGTCGGCTGTGGTGTTTCAGTCGGTGTGTGAGTCGGTTCACCTGTCGGTTGTGGTGTGCTTGTCGGCTCTTCTGTTGGTGTATTGGTCGGTTCACCTGTCGGTTGTGGTGTGCTTGTTGGCTCTTCTGTTGGCGTGTGAGTCGGTTCACCTGTCGGTTGTGGTGTTTCTGTCGGCGTACTAGTCGGTGTTTCAGTCGGCGTACTGGTCGGCGTCTCCGTCGGTGTACTAGTCGGCGTCTCCGTCGGTGTACTGGTTGGCAAAACAAAACAAATCCGCATCTGGCAGTCTCCGGTTGGGGGTGTCGGGGTAATTGTCGGTGTCTCTGTCGGCGTATTGGTCGGCGTCTCCGTCGGTGTACTAGTCGGTGTTTCAGTGACGGTTGGAGTCGGTGTATGAGTCGTTGTTGGCGTCGGTGTTCCGGTTACACTAGGTGTCGGAGTTTGAGTCCTCGTTGGCGTCGGTGTTTGAGTTCCTGTCGGTGTCGGGGTTTCCGTAATCCGATCAATTGTAAAATCTAAAGTACAATCGGGAACGACCGCCGGCGCCTTTTCCGGCGCAGTAGGAGCAACTGACCGATCCCTCAATTGATATAACTTAAAAGCACTAAAGACAGCAACTATACCCAAAACTATAGTTATGGTAATTAAGCCAAATAATTTCAACTTATTAGTTTTTCCTGATTGATTATTTATTGATCCGGTATTGTTTTCAATATTTACTTCTTCCATTATTTCCAACCAAAATGCGGATTATAAACTTCCGCTTCAACCCTAAAACTACCGTATTCAGCAAAAGTATAAGGCAGATAAAAACCTTTATCATTTTTATCAGTTGTTTCCATCCAACTGCCGCCGTTAACTCTAAACCGCGCTTTCGTCAATCCATCCGGGTGATTAGTTTGACCCCTGACAACCAAATAAACTTCTTTGTTATATATTTCAGAGGGGTCAACCAAGAGGCCTGAGGCTCGGTTGACTATCAGCATCCAATCTTTGTTATATATTTCTGCCTCGGTACAATTACACTCATAAGCCGGTGTTCCCGTCGGCGTAATTGTCGGCGTCGGAGTTTCAGTCGGCGTTGGAGTTGGTGTACCAGTATCTTTGGGCGGTGTCGGGGTTGGTGTTTC
>CAZBPF010000037.1:0-6166 GCA_964493745.1 uncultured Gammaproteobacteria bacterium | reverse complement strand
CCGTAATCCAAATCTTTCATCAATTTAGTCGGGGCGCCCGCCTTGCCTCCCGGCAGGCGAGGCAGGTTGCGGAGGTGAAGGGGGATAGGCAAGTTGCCGTGGTCTTTGACGTCTTTTTGAGCTGAACGCAGGGCATCATACGACGCCCTGTTTTTCGGTGCTTTAGCTAAATAAACTGTGCCATGGGCCAAATTGATAGCACACTCAGGATAACCGATGGTCTCACAAGCCCTAAAAACCTCATTAGCGACCACTAGAGCTGTAGGTTGTGCCATTCCTATATCTTCACTAGCAAATATAACCATTCGTCTAGCAATAAATAGAGGGTCCTCTCCAGCATCAACCATCCGAGCCAAATAATAGAGGGCGGCATCCGGGTCAGAAGCCCGCATACTTTTAATATATGAGCTAATTGTGTTGTAGTGTTCTTCGCCTTTTTTATCAAACCTTAAATGTTTTGACTGCAGGGTTTCTTTGAAACTTTTAATCGTTAATTTATCGTATAGCTCAAAAGTGTTTTCAATCATCGCTACCGCTTGACGGGCATCACCGTTGGCCATGCCAATTAACCATTGTTTAGCGTCTTTTTTAAATTTAATTTTTGTATTTTTAATTTGGCCAAGTTTTTTAACTGCTCGGTTAACAACCTCTGCCATTTCATCTTCATCTAATTGGTTAAGCGTAAATACACGACACCGGGAAAGAAGGGGAGAAATAACTTCAAAACTCGGATTTTCAGTTGTTGCTCCAATTAAAGTTATTGTCCCTTCTTCCACAAAAGGGAGCAAGTAATCCTGCTGGGCCTTGTTAAAACGGTGAATTTCATCCAAAAACAAGATTATCCGTTGGCTTTCATCCTTTTCAAGCAAATTCGGCTGTTTAGACTTAATTTTTTTAATAATTTTACGGACGTCTTCTTTTTTTGCCGAGACGGCAGACAGATGAACAAATTCGGCCTTAGTTTCATTAGCAGTTATTCGGGCTAAAGTAGTTTTTCCACAGCCGGGCGGCCCCCAAAAAATCATTGAGAAGATTTTGTCCTGGCCAATTGCCAATCGAATCGGCTTATTTTTACCAACCAAGTGGTCTTGACCGATGAATTCATCTAAACTGTCCGGTCTGATTTTGTCTGCTAAGGGTTGGTTCATATTTTATTTACACTCAACGGTTATCTTTCTGGTTCTCAAGTCTGTCCAGCAGTTGTTTAACAGTCATCTCAGGATTTATGCTCATAGCAAATCTGGCTAATTTTTCAAACTTCTCATAATCTGCAGTTTTAAACTTTGTTTTTCCTCCATCTTTCTCTATCTGATACCAACCTGAATCTTTATCTTTTTCCATACTTGATTTTAACACGATTAATTTACACTCCCAAGGTGGGGGAGATTAAATTTTGACTGTTGATCTTCTAACGCCGGTAAGCTGGAAGCTAAAGAAACTATCTGACTACCGTAACGTTGTTTCAGTTTGTCAACATGGTAATAAACTTGGTCTAATTTTTTCTTTCTTTTTTTTGACGAAAATAAATCCATTTGAATTTTACCGGCCGGCTGAAGCTTTTTCATTGTCACTCCAGTTGCCCGGTAAGTAATCCGGGATCGGTAATTTTTTTGAAATGCCTTTTTAACCGCTGTTGATATTTCCTGCGGATTGTTGGTCGGCACGTCAAGTTTAATTATTTCCGCTTGAAAATTAAACGTCTGGGTTTTAAGCATTATATTAACCTGGCCGGCAACCATTTTTAAGGTTCTTAAACGGGAACAAGCTTTTTCTAGGTTTTTTGTCAATTCGCCAAAAACTTTGGCGGCATTGTTGGAAGCAGGATAGAACGTCCGCGACCGGGTAATTGACTTATAATTTTCTTTTTCCCCCAATTGCAATTGAAAAATATGTTCACCGTTTAGTTCCTGCCATGTTTCCAAATGTGGTTTGGTTAAATGTTTTTTAACCCAGATTTCCGACTTTTTGGCAAAATCTAAACTGTTTTTAATCCCCAACTTTTTAAGATAAGCGCTGGTTTGGCTGCCAATACCCCATATTTCGGTGAGGGGTAAGTCTTTGAGGTAGTGGTGAATTTGGTTACCTGGTACAGCAACCAAACCAGACGGCTTATTCCATTCTGAAGCAATTTTTGCAATCGTTTTATTTGGACCGAGACCGACAGAAACAGTTATTCCTAAATCTGACTCTATTTCTTGCTTTATTCGTCGGGCAATTTCTAAATAAGAAGCATTGTAAGGACGCCTAAGGCCGGTTAAATCAGCAAAACATTCATCAACTGAATATTTTTCAACTTCAGGAGTGAATTTTTTAATGATGCTAAACAAACGCTGGGAAAATAAATGGTAAACTTCATAGTCGGATTTGACAAATTTACAATCAGGACAAAGCTGTCTTATTTTTGTTCCAAGCATTCCTCTTTTGATACCGTATTTTTTGGCTTCGTAACTGACGGCAGTAGCTAGGCCCCTTTCGGCACCAATAACTACCGGTTTGCCTTTTAGTTTCGGGTTTAAGGCCTGAGCGCAGGAGGCAAAAAAAGCATCGCCGTCCACATGGAGAAGAGATGGATTGGTCATCTGCATTTGCGAATAACTCCTTTAACGATTGCGGCAATTTTTAACTCGTTGGCCGGATATATCGGCTTGAATTTTTTATTGGCCGGTATTAAACAGATTTTGCCGTTTTTTTTCTGCAGATATTTCATTGTCCATTCACCGTCAACTTCAGCAATTACTATCCGGCCAAAGTCGGCCTGGTCGGTTTTTTCAACCAAAACCAAATCGCCGGGGAGAATACCGGCATCTTTCATTGACTCGCCTTTAACCTCCAAAAGATAACTGCTTTCTTTATTATCAATTAGAAATTCGTCTAAACTAACCGTGTCAACAAAATCTTCCTGGGCATCAGTTGGAAACCCGGCTTCAACTAAACCGAGGATCGGTGTTTGGCCGTAGAGTTTGTTGGGCAAAAGTCGGCCTTGGCTGTCTTGAGAAACAAAATTTTGGTTAACAAGTTTTTTAACCAGTTTATAAACGGAATTTTTAGAATTGTAATTAAATAAATCCATCATTTCCCGGTAAGACGGCATGCGTTTGTTGGCTCGATAGAAGTTGATAATTTTATTTTTCTTGTTATTCAAGTTCATAATTTAATAATAGTGAACGGTCGTTCACTTGTCAAGGACTAATTTAGTTTAGTAATTAATTCCGCTCCCTAATTCCGCTCCTGGAGCGGTTTATATATACCGATCGAGGAATTCAAACGAATTACTCTAAAATTAAATGTTTTATGTGGGCAAGTTCTCTCTGATAATTTTTTCTATCCATTACAAATTCTTGATAACTTTTTTTTGATGAAAACTCACTTAGAACAACTCCCGGATTAACAAAACCTTTTGGTTCCTTTCCTAAGTATATATTATAAGAAGAAAACTTATAATTTTCAGGGTTTTCTACAAGGTGCTCCGTGACTGGATTAAGATGTATATACCGGCTTAAGTGAAGTAGTTGTTCCAAACCTCTTATTCTAACCGCCTTAAATTTATCCTCAAATAATGTTCCTTTTCTCATTTTTTTAAGATTATAAAAGTGGGAATAACTGTTGCAAATCCTAGATATAAATTTAGTAATGCCATTTGTCTTTTTTTGCATCAAAAGAAAATGATAGTGAGTAGGCATAACACAAAAAGAGATAACGTCCACTAAACTATCAGTTAAATTTATTTGATATTTTTGTGTTTGACGTCTATAAATTGAAAATTTTACCGGAGGATTTAATTGCAGATAAAATCTTGCACTTTTTATAAAAAGACTTTTTAAATAAGCACTGCCAAATATTTCTTCACGAAAAAGACTTCTGTTGAAAATGTGATAATATTCGCCATTAGCTAAAACTGTTGGCCTAACCGGCATAATTTAAGTGTACCATTAATTTTTAACAACTTTACCAACATCGGTATATATAAACCGATCCTGGAGCGGTAAAAAGTTTTAGTTGTGCTAATATTAAGTATGGACCAGGATAAATACGAAGCGCTGTGGCTGTCTCACTCAAAAATTAAAGATTATCTTAACTGCCCTCGCGGCTATTATTTAAAGAATATCTACCGCAACCCGGATACCGGCAATAAAATTCAGCTGATGCGGCCGCCGCTGGCTCTTGGGCAAGCAGTTCACGAAGTTTTAGAGAGTATTGCCGACGTGCCGAAAGAAAAAAGATTTAAAAAATCTCTTTTGTCAATTTTTAAAACGGCCTGGAATAAAATTTCCGGCAAAAAGGGTGGATTTTTTAATACTGAAGTAGAAAATGATTATCGACGGCAGGGCGAAGAAATGCTTAGTGCCGTTATGGACAAACCGGGACCTTTAAAACGGCTGGCAGTAAAAATTAATATGGATCTGCCTCATTTTTGGCTGTCCAAAGAAAATAATTTTATTTTGTGCGGCAAAATTGATTGGCTGGAATATCTTCCGGAAACAGATTCGGTTCACATTATTGATTTTAAAACCGGCAAAGTCCAGAATGATGAAAATTCTTTACAACTGCCAATTTACCGTTTACTGGTTGAAAATTGCCAAACCTGGCCGGTTGAAAAGGCAAGCTACTGGTATTTAAGACACAATAAAATAGTTAAAAAAGAACTGCCCTCAAGCGAGGAAGCAAAAGAAAAAGTTATGGAAATCGGCAAAAAAATTAAATTGGCCAACCAGCTGAATAAATTTTCCTGTCCGGAAGGCGAAAAGGGATGTCGTTACTGCCGGGGTTTGGAAAGAGTTGTTGACGGAGAAGGGGAACTGGTGGCAACCGGTAAATACGGCAGTGATATTTTTGTTCTCCCTAAAGAAGTGACAACAAGAAAAAAGGCAACTATTCTGTAATTATTTAATATATTCTTCCGCTAAAAGATTGAAGTTTTGATTTATTTCATCTTCCAGCTCAGTTTTTAGTTGATAATCATAAGAAGCGGTAATGATGTAAACACTATTTTCGCCAACATATATTTTTTGACTAATGCCGACCTGTTGTCCGCCCTGCCAATAATATCCGTCTAAATATCTGACAAAATATTGGTCATTGTCTTCTAGTTGATCATCGGTATAAACTAAACTGGGCAAAGTGCTTTTTGCTCCGGCAACCAAGCGGTCGGCGTATTTTTCAGGAGTTTCATATTGAATCTCTTCTTCTTTTGTAATTACTATATTAGCGGTAATTTCGGTGTCGGTTTCTTTAGATAACTTAACGACAACATCCTCTTCTGCGGACTCTTCTTCCCATCCTTCCGGTAACTTAATTCCATTTTCTTCTTCAGTTTCTTCTAATTTAAATCGGCCGATTTCCGGCAAATTGACTTGGTCAAAAAAGTCAGTGTATCGATAAACACCAAAGCCGGCAAGACCAATTATTATAATAATTATTGCGTATTTTATTTTTTGTTTATTCATTTTTAACCGCTTTAACGACTAACCTTAGATTTTCATCCCAATTATCACAAGTTAACAAGGTAATTGTGTCCGGATGGGAAGTTTCCAGCGTTTCAACGTAAGTAGAAGCAACTCTGGCAATTTCACTTACTTGGTAAAATCGACTTTCTTTTTCTGCCGTAATTACAATTTGGTCGCCTATTTTTATTTGATACAAGTTACCAAAAATATCAGAGGAATTATGCCCGTAATAAACAGTATTCCCACCAAAATCAGCTTTAAGCACTTCCCGGTGGCCGATCAGCCACTGACTTCCTAATTTTTCACCCCGGTAAATTTCCTGGTTGAAATCCTGGCTTGGAATAATCAGCTTCTCATTTATCGGTTGATTGTCAGAAGGAAGTTTTTCTCCTATTTCCCGGTTATCGCCTGTTTTTGGTAAGTCGGTTGTTTCCCCAAGAGTTTTTTGATAAGCGGCTTTTATTCCGCCGAGTAAAGGATTACGGTTATCGGCTAGTCCTAACACCTCTTCTTCGGTTGAAATGCCTTCTAATATTTGACCGCCTCTTGCCGGCTGTGGAGTATCGGTCGGTGTTGGCGTATCGGCAGGACCCGGCGTATTAGTTGGGCCCGGTTCAGGTGTATTGGTTGCACCCGGCTCTTCTGGTGTGTTTGTCGGTTCAGGTGTTTGTGTCGGTGTGTTGGTTGGTGTGTTAGTTGGCGTGTTCGTCGGTGTATTCGTC